>JALHTD010000185.1 GCA_022865555.1 Thermoanaerobaculaceae bacterium
AAGAACGCCACCGACCAGACTCTGCACTGGGCGGACCCGCTCAACAACGGCGACAACATGTGGAATCACATGGCCATGCCTCCCGCCCCCGGGAGTGAAGGCGCATTAAATTACAGCGGCCCCATCCCGGCGGTGGTGCACCTGCACGGCGGCGAGGTCCCGCCCGAGCTGGACGGCGGCCCGGACGCCTGGGTGACCTCCGATGGCCTGAAGACGGGCCACAGCTACTACACCTTCCCCGGGGCTCCGGCGAACGGCGCCACCTACAACTACGCCAACACGCAGGAGGCCTCGCCGATCTGGTTCCACGACCATGCCCTCGGTATCACCCGCCTGAACGTGTACGCCGGACTGGCGGGCGGCTACCTGATCTCCGACCAAGCCATGACCCTGCCGACGGGACTTTCGGCTTACGGGCTGTCCCGTGGAGGTGTGGTCGGGGCGAGTGAACTGACGGTCCCGCTGGTGATCCAGGACCGCATGTTCGACACCAACGGCCAGCTTTTCTTCCCGTCCGACAGCGCCGGCAACTTCCTGTGGACGACCAACCCCGAGCACCCCTACTGGGTGCCGGAGTTCCTCGGCGACACCATCGTGGTCAACGGCAAGGCCTGGCCGAACTTCAACGTCGAGCCGAAGCGTTACCGCTTCCTGTTCCTCAACGGCTCCAACGCCCGCACCTACGAGATGAACGTCGTCGACCCGGCGGGCGGCGCCGCGCCGAACTTCTACGTCATCGCCACCGACGGCGGCTACCTAAACGGGCCGGTCATGGTCAAGAAGCTCACCATGATGCCCGGCGAGCGTTACGAGGTGATCCTCGACTTCTCGGTGGCGACGGTGGGCGCGAAGCTCCAGATCAAGAACACCGCCAAGTCGCCCTTCCCCAACGGCGTTGCACCAAAGGGAGCAACTCTCGGCAATATCCTCCAGTTCACCGTCGGGACCTGCACCAGCGGGCAGTGCGGTGCGGCTGACACCAGCTTCAACCCCGCTGCCGCCGGCGCGACGATCCGCGCCGCGGGCCAGAAGCTCGTCGCGCTGCCGGGCGCGCCCGGCGGGCCTGCGGTGGTGACGGCAGCGGGAGCAACCCAGAACGTGCAGAAGACCCGCGCCCTGACCCTCAATGAGGTCATGGGCATGCCGGCGATCGTCACCGATCCGGTGACTGGCGTGTTGAACACGGCCTATCCCGGCGGGCCGCTCGAGATCCTGGTCAACAACACCAAGTGGAGCGGGGAGCGCGTCATCAGCGTTTCCGGCGGACACTACACGTTCGAACGGAGAACCGATTTCACCGGGATAACGGTCGGCACCAACACGACCTACTACTCCGAGTTGCCCCAGGAAGGCGACACCGAGATCTGGGAGATCATCAACCTGACCGCCGACGCCCACCCGATGCACCTGCACCTCGTGCAGTTCCAGCTCATCAGCCGGCAGGCCCTCGACACCGGGAAGTACGGCGCCGCCTACGCGGCCGCCTTCCCGGGCGGGGGCTGGGACCCAATGCTCGGCGCGGCCTGCGCGCCGGGCGTCTTCTGCCCCGGGTTCGGTCCGCCGCTGAATTACGATCCATCCGCCGCTTCGGGCGGCAAGTACGGCGGCAACCCGGATGTCGCTGCGATCGGAAAGACCGGCAAGCCGCTCTACCTGCCGGGCAAACCCATGTCGCCCAACGCGAACGAGGCCGGCTGGAAGGACACCGTGATCGTCTACCCCGGCCAAGTGGCGCGCCTCGCCGTGCGCTGGGCGCCGACGGACCTGCCGCTTCGGACCACCGGCAACCTGGCAAGCCTGTTCTTCCCGTTTGATCCGAGTGGTGGATACGACGTCAACACCAATACCGGTGGCCACGGGTATGTATGGCACTGCCACATCATTGACCACGAGGACAACGAGATGATGCGGCCGGACGTCGTGACGCTTAACCCGGACCTGGCCGTGCCCTTACCGGCGGCTCGGCCCCTGGTCAAGGGCACCGATTACTGAGCCGAAGGACTCGACGTCCAAACTGGGCCGCCCATGAGGGCGGCCCTTTTTCTTCCCTGCGAGACCCAGCCAGGGTTCAGTTCACGGGCGCGGTCGAAGGCGGTATGGGGCCAGCCGTCGCCCCGAGTGGCGCAATGGCGCGGTCGCCGAGGAGGATGATGTTGGCCCCGGCGTCGGGGGTCGGGAGAGGCGTGGCGCAGGAGCGAGGCTGCCCACCGCCGTTGCGCTCGAGGAAGTCGAGCACCCACTGCTCCTCCGCCCGGCGGGAACTCTTGAGCCTCCCCGCCGCGTTCGGCACCGCCACGCAGAAGGCGAACTCCCCGCGTGCGGTGCGGGCGTATCCCGCGAGCACCGCAACGCCGCCGTCGGTGTTGGTCAGGGTGCCGGTCTTGCCGATCACCGAGGTCGTGTTGGGGCCGCTGGCGAGCAGCGGGAAGAACTGCGTCACGGTTCCCGGGTCGCACCCGGCCACCGGGAGGACCGACTCCAGCGGCACCCCGAGGCGCAGGCACGTCTGCCGGAACTCGCGCAGCAGGCGGACGATCAGGCGCGGCGTCAGCCGGTTGCTGCCGAGCCCGGAGGCGGTCTCGAACTGGATGAGATCGTACGGGACCTGGCAACGCGTCGCGACCAGACCGGCAAGCTCGTCCACCGGCCCCAGGCCCGCCGCGACCCGTTCGATGTCGTTGTTCGAGTAACAGTTGAAACGCCGCAGGATCTCGGCGAGCGTCTGCGAGCGGTGTACGACAAGCATCTCCCCCTGGGTCACGTCGCCGTCCACCCCGGCGCCGCCGAGCACGACGACACGCGGTGGGTGCGAAACGGGAAGCACTCGCCGCTCGGCGAACTCGCGCCAGGTCGCCCTGGTGGCGTGGTTCCACCGCCTGGGGTCGAGAGCCTGCCGCAGGCGTGTGGCCATCAGCACGCCTCGCTTGACCGGGTCGGGCTCGCGGCCCGCCGAGCCGTTCTCCCAGCCCATCCAGAAGTGCTGGTTGACGATGACCGCGCCAGTGACCTTCTCCACACCCATCTCGTTGAGTGCCCGCGCCACGAGGAAGCCGTTCTCGGCGTGGAAGTCGGGGTCTCCCGAGCCCTGTACGACCAGGTCGCCGTGCAGCGTACGGTGCTCCCGGTCGATGCTGCCGCGGGCGAAGAACCGGGTCTCGAATCGGAAGTCCGGGCCCAGGCGCTCGAGCGCCCACAGCGACGTGGCGATCTTGACCACGGAGGCCGGGTTGATGGGCTCGTCCCCCTGACGCGAGTCCACCGGCTGCCCGTCGATCGTCTCCACGCACCAGACGAGCTCGACTGGCCGTGCCGCACGCCTTGTGCGAGTGGCGCCATCGGCGGTGCCTGTGAGGCAAGTTGCGAGCAGGGTTGCCGTGAGCAGGGCGACAGCACGCTTCACGGGGCAACATTCTACCCGAATCCGGGTGAAATCCCGCGCTTGGCATCCGAACGCGTTTCGGGTAGCTTGAGGGCGTCTCGCAGGAGGCGCCATGAGCGACATCGACGAGTTCATTTCGGCACGGCGCGAGGCCAACGCTGCGGTGCTCGGCCAGGATCACCTCGGCATCAAGCGCTTCTTCGCACTCGACGACGCCGCCTACCGTGACGGAGCACTGCCGGCCAGGGTGAAGGAGCTGCTCGGCCTCGCCTCCTCCCTGGTGCTGCGCTGTGACGACTGCGTGGACTACCACCTGATCCAGTGCGTCAAAGCGGGCTGGAACACGGCCGAGATCGTGGACGCACTCAACGTCGGCCTCGTGGTGGGCGGCTCCATCGTGATCCCGCACCTCCGCCACGCGGTCAAGACGCTCGAGGAGCTGCAGAGCCGCACCGACATCACCCTGTAGCTCTTCCGCGGCGCAGATTCAGGATCCGGGTCCGGGCGAGGCTTCGTCAGATGCCAGCGCGAGCTGCAGCGCCGCCTGAGCCGTCTCCACGGCTTCCTCGTACGCCTGACCTTCCGTGCGCTCGCGCAGGCGGGCGGTCGTGGGCAGCACCATGGGCCAACCCTCCCACTTCACCGGCTTGCCGTTGGTGGCGTCCAGGACACGCCCCTCATCCACGAGTTTCGACGCTCTCTCCGGCGACAATCCTCCCAGCAACGACTGCAGCGCGCGGAACAGCGCCTCGGCTTGCGGGTCCAGGAAGCGGGCATGGCGGCGTGAGAACGCGGCCACGTGGTAGTGGTTGGGATGGAAGAGGACCCCATCAAGGGAAAGGGTCTCGGAGAGGACGACCAGCCAGCCGAAGAACTCCCGGAGCATCCCGAGGCCGGGGTGCTGCTGCCCGGGCAGCGCCGGCCTTGCATCGCCAAACTGCTCGCGGGGGTTCTGCAGCAACATCCACTCGACCTCCAGCACCTCGTGGCCGGGGACAGCCCGCGTGCTGCGGTGGACGCGGAGCTCGACGAGAAGCTCGCGACGGTCCGCGTCGCCGAAGATCTTGATCGTCTGGCCCAGCGGGTGATCGAGCTCGAGCTGCACGAGCGGCACCTTGAAACCGCGCGCGCGAATCTGCTGCAGGATCCCGAAACGCTCGAGCAGGAGCTCGATCCCTACCTTCGAGAAGTACTGAAGGAAACGGGTGTGGCGGGGCATGCCGGGGAAGAGCCCGACCAGGTCGTCCTCGGTAAGATCCCAGCCGTCGTGGCTCCCGAGGGAGGTCAGGTGGGCGGGGTCCAGTGTTGCCTTGATCTGCCGGAAGCGAAGCAGGGTCAGCTCCTCCGTGCTTGGGGGCTCGATGGCAGACCCGGCGAGCAACCACGAAAAGAACCGGGCGGAGTAACGCCATGCCTCGTCCCCGTATCCTCCGGCAAGCACGATCACCAGCGGCGTGCGGTGCGTGCGTACGAGCTCCACCACGAGACGGTCGCGGGCAAGCAATCCCGCGGAGCTGATCTTCCAGTTTCCGATGGCGTCGTCAGTAGCGACGTCGTAGCCGGCCAGGTAGATCACCAGCCCGGGCCGGACCGACTCGAACACCGACGGGAGAGTCTTGAGCAGCGTACCAAGGTAGAGCTCGTCGCCCACGCCGGCACCGAGCGCGATGGTGGTGGCCGCGACGGCCCCGGTTTCCCCCCAGTGCTCGTTGTGCACCGAGAGCGTGTGGACGGTCGGGTCGGCGGCGAAGATCTCGCGCGTGCCGTTGCCGTCGTGCAGGTCGAGGTCAACGACCAGCACCGGCTCTGCGAAGCCGCGCTGGCGCAGGCGCACGATCGCTACGGCCACGTCGTTGAAGACGCAGAACCCTGCCCCCTGCGCGCGGCTCGCGTGGTGGAAGCCCCCGCCGAGGTTGACCGCGACGCACCGGGTCGAGAGCGCCCAGCGCGTGGCCTGGATCGTTCCCCCGACAACCAGCCGCTGCAGGTCCAGGGCCTGCTCGAGCTCGTCCTCGCTGACCGGAACGCCGAGTATGCCGGTCAGGGTCTCGGGGCGCTGGAGCGCCTCGAGGTACTCCGGAGCGTGCACCAGCAGGATGTTCTTGAGCGCGGCCGGCCGCGGGAGTGAGATCTCCTCGCGCCGTACCAGCCTTTCGTTGCTGAGAAACGCCAGTATGCGGTCGGCCCTGAGCGGATCCACGGGAACGCCCTCGGTGTGTCGCTCGTAGGCGGGGTCGTAGATGAAGCGGACATCGGGGGGACGCACGGCGTATCGAAGCCAACGCCACTGCCGCCGCAGCGCACGCAGCAACCGGGAGGCGTGCCGCGCCGTGCCGAAGTCAGGGTCGGGACGGCCCACTCGACGAGTATAGGCGCGCCCGCTCAGGGCTTTTTCGCGTGCTCGAGCTTGTCCCGATACATGCGCGAGTCGGCGAGCCGCAGGGTCTCGGCAAGCGACTCGCCCTCCTCGGCGGTGGCGAGACCGAGCGAGAAGTGCACCGCTGGACGGTCGTCGGGCGCGACGTACGCGTTCTCGTTGCGGCGGACGCGCGCCAGCACGGTCTCCCCGGCTGCTGCGCTCGCGCCCGGGAGGAGCACCGCGAACTCGTCGCCGCCGATCCTGGCCACCACGTCGCCCGGCCGGAACGACACCTGAAGGACCTCGGCAGCCTGACGGAGCAAATCATCGCCGGCGGCGTGGCCGAGGCGGTCGTTGACGGACTTCAGCCCGTCAACGTCCGCAGAAACAATGCTGACCGGGAAGTGCCTCCCCTTCGCGAGGCGCGCCATCTCCTCCTCGAAGTACAGACGGTTGAAGAGGCTGGTGAGTGGGTCGTGGGCGCTCAAGTAGCGGAGGTTGTCCTCCTCCTTCTTTCGCGCTGTGATGTCCTGCACCACCGCCATGCCGGCGACGATCTCGCCCGCGGGGTCCCTGGCCGGACGCACGTGTACGCTGTAAACACGACCGCCGAAGGGCACCTCCAGAACCGAATCCTGTCCGGCAAGGGCGCCGCGCAGGTGCGGCTCGACCAGCCTGAAAGTCTTGGCGGGCAGGAGGGCCGCGAGCGACCTCCCCTCCAGCGACTCCTTTGGGAAACCGGCCGAAGCCAGCACCGCGCTCTCGGCCACTATGAGCCGCAGGTCGGTGTCGAAGAGCACCAGTGCACCCTCCGGGAAGTTGCTCACCAGGGTGCGGTGGTGGTCCTCAGCAGTACGACCCGATAGACCCCGCCCCGTCCCGCCTGCGGGGTGGTCGGCCACGCCGAACTCCCGCACGCTCGCCAGGACTTGCCGCTCATTTCCCTGAAGCGGCGTGAGGCAGAACTCGGCGTCGAACTCGCAACCATCTCTACGCCGTCCACATAGCTGGAGACGGCGGACTTCCCCCGCCCGCGCCCCTGCCGCCCAGGTGCCGATCGCTTCCGGCGCGGACGAGCCGACGAGCTGCCCCGGCGCGAAGAGATCACTCAACGAGAGACCGACGAGTTCCTCGGGCGGGCACCCGAAGAGCTTGCCCGCCGCACGGTTTGCGGCGACAAGTTGGTCACCCTCCAGGACGAAGGAGGGGTCGTGCCCGCTCTGGAAGACGCTCTCCCAGCGCATCACCCCGTCCCGGCGGTCGGCACAGCGCGTCCCCGCCTCAACTCATTGCTGCGCCTTGACAAGATGAGTCTCATCTTCTCGATTATACAGAAGAACGCTGCCCCGGCCACCACCTGCGAGGGCGAAGGCACTTCTCCCGGCGGGCCAACAGCCGCCCGGACAAGGGCCCGGCCGGGTCTCTCGGGAGCTCAGGCGAAGCCAGGGTGGCGGCCCTCTGCCGACGTAGCGGGCCGGTCAGTGCGCCGCGGGCACCAGCGTCGGCGCGCCGGAGCGGGCGTCGATCACCGATGCGAAAGCGAAGAACGGCACGGTCCCGCTCACCTCGGCGCGCAGGTGCTCGCCGCGCGCGACCCCGAAGGCGTGCAGCACATCGTCGAGCTGAATGTACCAGCCGGGGGCCAGCCGGTAGGACTCCTCCCCGGCCAGCTCGCCGCGTTGCAGGTACACGCGCATCAGCAGGGTGCCGTGTTCGGTGGAGGGGTTGAAGAGCGCGATGTTGGTGCGGAACTGCGGCGTCCGCCGCAGGCCGATCAGCTGAGCCATGTCCCCGGGTTTGGTGGCGGCGGTTTTGGGCAGGGCCGGGATCCCCTGGCCGAAGGAGCCGCGGCCAGCAGCGTTGAAAACCCTCGTGAAGACGACCACCCCGGGCGAGGCCAGGATGCGGAGCACGCCGACGCTGCCCTCCGGGACGAGGTCGTTGCGGTAGAGCGTGGCTCCCGGGGGGAGGTCCTCGAGGACCGGCTCGGCCTTCAGCGCGTCCAAGTTGGGCTGGCCCCCGGGCAGGAAGATCACCGCGTAGCCGCCGGTCGTGATGGCGGTGTTGCAGATCCACACCTCGGTGTTCCACCACGCCCCATCCTGGCCCTGCTTCTGTCCGACCATCGGGACGAAGTACTCCTCGGCCGCTGCCAGCCCGCATGCCAGGAGAGCCACCACGACCAGGAGCGCGCGCCGCATCACGACTCAGGATAGGTCCCGACCCCTCGGAGCGCAAGGGAAGGCGGTGCGGCCCCCTGTGCTAGCATCCGCGACGCGCAGCAGCGGGCGCCGTTTGTGGTTTCCTGCCCAACGCGCATGCACGCGGAGGATGAATGTCGCGCAGGCACCTCGCGCTACTTGGTCTCACTTTCGTTTTGGCGGCCTCGCTTGCGGCGGCTCCCCTGGCGACGTCCCAAGACACGCAGGCGCGGCTTTCCTACGATGTCTACTTCCTGGCCTCCGGCGCCCTCGAGGGCCGCTTCTCCGGCTCGGAAGGGGCAAAGGTGGCCGCCGAGTTCATCGCCGACCGTTTCCGGGAGCTTGCCCTGAAGCCCTCAGGGGAGGACGGCAGTTACTTCCAGCACTTCTCCTTCATCGCACGGGTCCACCCCGGGCCCGGCAACGGGCTGGTCTTCGAGCTTCCGGGCGGGGCCCGCACGGCAAAGGTCGAAGAAGACTTCCGCCCGCTGTCGTTCTCCTCATCCGGGAGCGCCTCGGGGGAGGTCGTGTTCGCAGGCTACGGGATCCATGCCCCCGACCTCGGCTACGACGACTACGCGGGTCTCGACGTCAAAGGGAAGGTCGTCCTGGTGCTGCGGTACTCACCGGACGGTGACGACCCCGCCTCCCGCTTCCAGCCCCACATGGCGTTGCGCCGCAAGGCCTCCGAGGCGCGGGCGCTTGGGGCAGTGGCGGTCCTGGTCGCCACCGGGCCCGTCGGGGCCAAAGAGACCGCGCCGGTGAAGATCTCCTTCGACGCCTCGTTCGTGGACTCGGGCTTGCCGGTTCTCGGGATCTCCACGCCACTCGCAGAGGCGCTGTTCGCCGGGCACGGCTTCACTCTCGCCGATTTGCAGCAGCGCATGATCGAGCGCAATGAGCCAGCGTCCCGCCCGCTGGGTGTGACGGCGGCGCTCACCGCCGACGTCGTGCAGGAGCGGGCGGACGCCATTAACGTGCTGGCGACGCTGCCCGGGAGCGATCCCGCACTTTCCGGGGAAGTAGTGGTCGTGGGCGCGCACTACGACCACCTCGGCTACGGCGGCGAGGGGAGCGGCACGCTCGCCCCCGACGTCCGCGCCGTGCATCCGGGTGCCGACGACAACGCGTCGGGCACCGCGGGGATGCTGGAGATCGCTCGCCGGATGATGGCCGCACGACCGGCCCGCACCCTGATCTTCGCGGCATTCGCCGGCGAGGAGGAGGGCCTGCTCGGCTCCAGTCACTTCGTCCAGCACCCACCGCTGCCCAAGGAGCAGATCGTTGCGATGGTGAACCTCGACATGGTGGGCCGCCCGAAGCCCGGCCCTGCGCTCACCATCGGCGGCTACGGGACCGCCGCCCAGTGGCAGAGTCTCGTCGAGAAGCTCAACGCCAACCACCACTTCAAGCTCTCCACCAACAAGGGTGGATTCGGCGCCTCCGACCACTCGTCGTTCTACGCGGCGGACATCCCGGTGCTGTTCCTTTTCACCGGCGCGCACGAGGACTACCACAAACCCTCCGACACCGCCGACACCCTCAGGTACAAGGGGATGGCCAAGGTGGTGGGCTTCGCCGCAGACCTCACCTTGCGGGTGGCCAACCTCCCGCAGCGGCCGACGTTCCAGAAGGTCGCAGACGAAGGCGCGGGGGAACGGCGCGGCTTCAAGGTGCGTACCGGCGCGATCCCCGAGTATGGGTTCGAGGGTCCTGGCGTGAAGCTCTCGGGCGCCCGCGGCGGCTCCCCGGCCGACAAGGCCGGCCTCAAGGCGGGGGACATCGTGCTGCGGTTCGGCGACCGTGACATCCGCAACATCTACGACTACATGTACGCCCTCGGCGACCACAAGGCTGGCGAGACCGTGATCCTCAAGGTGCAGCGCGGGAAGGAGACGCTGGAGCTCTCCGTCACTCTCGAGGCCGGAGGGGCGGGGGGGCGGTAGGTGACGCTCGACCTCGTAACCGCCGGGGAGTCCCACGGCCGCGAGCTGGTGGCGGTGCTCTCGGGTGTACCAGCGGGCCTGCGCCTCGACCGAGCCGCCATCGATGCCGAGCTCGCACGCCGCCAGCACGGCTACGGGCGCGGCGGCAGGCAGAAGATCGAAAAGGACCGTGTGGACGTGCGCGCCGGCCTGCGCGGCGGCGTCACTCTCGGCTCGCCGCTGCTGCTCGCGATCCCGAACCGTGACTGGGAGAACTGGTCGCGCGTCATGGACCCATGGGAGGTGGACCCGGAGGCGGCGGAGAGGCGCCGTCTGACGGCTCCTCGCCCCGGGCACGCGGACCTAGTGGGCGCCTGGAAGTACGGTCACACCGAGGACCTCCGCAACGCCTTCGAGCGCGCGTCCGCTCGCGAGACCGCCGCGCGTGTCGCGGCCGGTGCGGTGTGCAAGCAGTTGCTCACCCTCTGCGGGGTGTCCATCCGGTCGGGTGTGCTGGCGCTCGGCGGCACGGCGCTGCTGGATGGCCCTCCGAGCTTCGCCGATCTCGAGAAGGTCGACGATGCCTCCCCGCTGCGCACGGTGGCCCCGGACCGGGAGAGCGATCTCGTCACCAGAATCGACGAGGCCAAGCACGCCGGTGAGACCCTCGGCGGGGTCGTGGGTGTGGTCGCGCGGGGCGTGCCGCCGGGCCTCGGCTCGTACGCGCGCTGGGAGGAGCGCCTGGACGGCCAGCTCGCCCAGGCCGTGATGGCCGTGCAGGCGGTCAAGGCCGTCGCGATCGGCGCCGGGATCGAGACGGCTTCCCTCCCCGGCTCCCGGGCGCACGACCCGATTCTCCCGGGCCGGGGCGGTCTGCGCCGGGGATCAAACCACACGGGAGGCAACGAGGCAGGCGTCTCCAACGGCGAGGAGGTCGTCGTCCGGGCTTTCATGAAGCCGATCTCCACCCTGCGCGAGCCGCTGCCCTCGGTGGACCTCGCCACGGGGAAGGCGGCCAAGGCCGCCTACGAGCGCTCGGATGTCACGGCTGTTCCCGCGTGCGGCGTGATCGTCGAGGCCGCACTCGCGTTCGTGCTGGCGCGCGCCCTCCTCGCCAAGTTCGGCGGGGACAACATCTCCGACACTCTCGAAGCGCTCGCGGCCTACCGCCGGCGCCTCGGGAAGCTTGGCCCGGAGGGGTTTGTTGCACCCTGACGGCGGGAGTGGAATGAAGATCAAGCGCGCTGCCAAGTACGGGTTTTGCTCCGGGGTGCGGGTCGCCGACCTCACGGTGAAGCGTTTCGCCAAGGGCGGCGGTCGTGGCGCAATCCTGGGCCAGGTCGTCCACAACGAGAGAGTCGTCGAGGAGATGGCCCGGCTCGGGGTCCGTACGGTGCACGCCATGGACGAGGTCGGCGACGGCGTGATCGTGTTCTCCGCCCACGGCGTGCCTCCCTCCTTCCACGCGAGGGCGCGCGAACGCGGCCTGGAGATCCTGGACACGACGTGCAAGTTCGTCTACGACATCCACCGCGAGTCGCAGCACGCACAGCAGGACGGTGCACACCTGGTGTTCATCGGGGACCCGAACCACCGCGAGGTCGTCGGCTACACGCACGACCTCGACCCGACGACCTACCACATCGTCCACACCGTGGAGGGCGCGCGGGCGGTCGACTGGTCGCGCTACCCGAAGATCACGGTCTTCTACCAGACCACGCTCAACGCCGAGGAGTACGAGGACGTCGTGCGGGTTATCGAGGCCGCCAACCCCAACACCTCCCGCGCCGACACCATCTGCTACGCCACCAAGGAAAACCAGGATGCGGCCCGTGAGCTGGCGGGCGACCCCGAGGTCCGGCTGGTGCTGGTGGTCGGCGGCAAGCACTCCGCAAACACCAGGCACCTCCACGACATCTGCGCCCGCAGCAAGCCGAGCTACTTGGTCCAGGGCGCCGAGGACATCGACCCTGCCTGGCTTGCAGGCGTGACGTGCGTGGGCATCACGGCAGGGGCCTCGACACCCGACTACGTCATCGACGAGGTCGAGCGCAGGCTCCAGGCGCTCGCTCCCACGCCCGCCTGAGGCGCGACCCTTCACTCTTAACTCTTAACTCTTAACTCTTAACTCTTAACTCTTCACTGTCATCTATCTCCTGGCCGGCTCGCGCCTGAAAAGATATGCGGACTCCAGCAGCCGGGGCTCGGACCCTGCGCGGCAGACGGTGTATCTCGACCTCTCTCCCGACCAGATCGCCGCGCTTCCCACATCGCCCGCACGGTTGACCGCGTACAGAAGGAGGTTGTTCTTCGGACGGCCCGACTCGTCCCTGAGGTGGGAGGCCCGGGTGTTGCGCACCACCCGCTCCAGGGTCGCGAGACATGCGGCTTCTGGGGACCTGCCCTGGCGCATGAACTCCACCACAGTGTGGGCGCCCACGGAGATGATGCTGCTCTCGCCGTGACCCGTACTGCCCGCCGAGCCCACCTCCGCGTCGCAGTACAGGCCGCACCCCACCAGCGGGGAGTCACCCACCCGCCCCTGGAACTTGAAGAACAGCCCCGAGGTGGTGGTGCAGCACCCGAGCCGGCCGTCAGCCGCGCACGCCGACAGGTGGATCGTGCCATCGGGACGGAAGTAGGAGTCGCCGTACTTCTCGATGAACCAGCGGACGTCGGGGTCCTCCGCATCTCCGGGGTCGCCGAGCCAGTCGTCCTTGCCTGAGGCGTTCTCCTTCCAATACAGCCAGATCTTGCGTGCGCGCTCGGACAGGAGGTTCTCCTCAGGGAAGCCATGGGCCCGGGCGAACTCGAGGGCGCCCCCGCCGACAAGCAGAACGCGGTTGGTGCGGCGCATGACCTGGAGCGCCACCGCGGCCGGGTGCTTGATGCGCTCGAGGGCGGCAACCGCGCCCGCAGTCATGGCCGTGGCGTCCATCACCGCGGCGTCGAGTTGGACCACCCCGTCCTCGTTGGGCAGACCGCCGTAGCCGACCGTCACGTCGCTCGGGTCGGCCTCGTTGATCGCGACGCCGGCAACCGCCGCGTCCACCGGGGCCGCGCCCGCGAGCATGCTCTCGACGGCCAGCTTGACTGCTGCGAGCCCGTTCCTGGAGGCGATCGCCACCGGCCGCGCCACGCCGGCCTCCTTCGCGGCCTGCACCGCCGGCTGGGCAACGGCGGCCACCGCAGCGGCTTTGGCCGTGGTTGTAATGAGATCGCGACGGGTCAGCGTCTTCTCTTCCGGCATGGAGGCTCTCCTTCGGACCGCAAGGATACCTTCTCCCCGTTGCCCCGGCGGCCGCACGCCGCTACAGTATCCGTGTGCTACGCGTCCTGATGGCGGTGTCGGTCGTGGCGGCCCTGGCCGTCGCGTGCTCGCACGCCCCACGGTGCGACCGGCTCCTCGCGGGCGGTCAAGTGCACACGCCGGCCGGCGTCCAGCGGCTCGAGGTTGCAGTCGAGGCCGGACGCATCGTCGCCCTGGTCCCGCCCGCGGACGCGGGAGCGTGGCGCAGAGCCGCGGCCGAGGTCGTGGACGTGAGCGGTGCCCATCTCTACCCCGGCTTCACGGAGAGCCACGGGCACCTCGTCGGCTACGGCGCGTCGATCGAGCAGGTGGACCTGCGCGACGCGGCGAGCTTCGCCGAGGTCGTCGAGCGCGTGAAACAGGCAGCGGCGAAACTCCCGCCCGGCACCTGGGTGCCCGGCCGGGGATGGGACCAGAACCGCTGGCCGGAGAAGGCTTTCCCGAGCCATGCCGCGCTCTCGAAGGCGGTGCCGGACCATCCCGTCCTGCTGCGCAGGGTGGACGGTCACGCGGTGCTCACCAACGCGCGCGGGCTGGCGGCAGCCGGCATCACCGCCGCCACGAAGGACCCACCGGGCGGGC
>JALHTD010000186.1 GCA_022865555.1 Thermoanaerobaculaceae bacterium
GCCCTCGCCCTGCAGCACCAGGGGTTTTGCGGGCTGCAGCTCGAGGGTGAGCGCGAGGCCGCTGTCTCGGTCTTCGGCGACGAGCGTGATGGCCCCGCTCGGGAGGCGTCGGATCTCCCAGTCGTCGAGGAAGACGTCGAGGTCCTTTTCGGAGGTGCCTGCCATCCCTGCGGCGATGCGGCGCACGCGCTCGGCGAAGCGCGTCCTTTTCTGCCCGATCTCGGCCACCGCGAGGTGGGCGGCCAGCACCTGACGAGCCCGCAACGCCGAGGAGCCCGGGGTGGGCGGCAACGGGTCGAGGCCCTGCCGGAAGAAGGTGAGCTGGAAGCCGTAGCGCCGGCCGCCGGGATCGGCAAGCTGACCGGTCACGTACCACCACTCGGTGCGGAACGCGGAGTGCGAGCCGTGGTCCCGCGGGAACACGAGCGCCGGCGGTGCGGTGATCCGTGCCCACTCCACCGCCATCGCCGGGGCGGCGAGCATCAGCGCGATCGCCGCGAGGCGGCTACCCCTCCTCACGCAGGTCCTCACTCGGGTGCATGCGGGCGGCGGCCAGCGCCGGCGCCAACCCGGCCACGAGACAGGCGACGGTCACGAGCAGCGCGGTGGCCGCGAGGGCGGGCCAGGGCGGCAGGAAGCGCAGCGTCCACCCGAACGACTGCAGGTTGACCACCTTGACGAGGACCAGGCCGATGGCGAGGCCGACCGCCAGGCCGCCGGCCGTCCCGGTCAGCCCGAGCAGAGCCGCCTGGGCCGCGACCACGGCAGCGACCTGGGCGCGCGAGGCGCCCACCGCGCGCAGCAGCGCGAGGTCGCGGCGGCGCTCACCCAGGAGGGCGAACAGCACCGTCAGCACCGCGAGCACGGCGACTGCCGCCGCCACCGCCTGGAGGGCGCGGGTGATCGCGAAGGTACGGTCGAAGATACTCACAACCTCGGCCCGCAGCTCCCGGTTGAGCAGCGCCTCCACCAGGAAGCGGCCCCCGAGGGCCGCCAGGAACTCGTCGCGGGCCGCGGCGGGATCGGCTCCCGGGGGCAGGAAGAGCCCCAACTCGGAGGGTCCGTCGTCCGGGTAGATGCGGAGGAAGTCGTTGCGGTCGATGACCACCATTCCCTGCTGGTGCGAGTAGTCGAAGAACACCGCCTCCACCGGGCGCTCGAGCTCGCCCCCCGGCACCCGCAGCCGGATCGTGTCACCCTCCTTGACCCCGAAGCGGTTCGCGAAGGGCTCGTTGATCACTGTGGCGTGGTTGCGCAGAGCGGCGGCGAAGACCTCCCGCGAGTCGCGGCTACCGCGGAACGTCACCCCCCCGCGCCGGGCCACCACCGCGAACACCCCGGCCCCCAGCGTCACCGGCTGGCCCCTCATGTACGCCTGGGCGGTGTGGAAAGGGTCGATGACCTGAGAGCCGAAAAGGCGCTCGGCAATGTGCACGACCTCCGGGTCGAGCCTTCCCACCTGCACGCCGGTCGAAGCGGCCAGCGACCTCACCCAGACGTCGGCGCGCATCCCCTGGTTGGCCCAGTCCACCACCGTGGCGCGGAACGAGTGCACCATCGTGCCGATCGCGACCGCGAGCGCGACCGCGACTCCCACCGCGCCGGCCGCCCAGCTCGCGCGGCGCCGTCCCGCGGCGAGGGCCGCCACCGCCAGGCGGAGCGGCGTGGCTGTCGTCCCGCTCATCAGCGGCCCTGCGGTCCTGCGGGCGAGGGCGTCCAGCACCGGGGAGGCGGAGACCAGCAGCGCCCCGA
>JALHTD010000187.1 GCA_022865555.1 Thermoanaerobaculaceae bacterium
ACCCATCGACACGCGGGCCCGCGCTTAACGGGCCGCGTTTGAGGGGGCTCGAGATGCTTCTGACCGCTGCAATCCTCATGGCCACTCTGGCAGCCGCGCCTGCCGACGCCGAGAAGGCGGCGAGCGCAACGCCGGGTCAGCCGGCGACGGCCACCGCGACGGCGGCCGCGGCCGACCAGGCCGCGCAGGCCGACAAGGAGGCCAAGGAGAAGGCCAAGAAGGAGAAGAAACCGGCTCCTCCGGCCGTGCACGAGGAGATAGTGGTGACCGCGACCCGGTACGAGACGGACTCCTTCTCCACGCCTGTTCCGATTTCCGTGGTGTCCTCGGACACCCTCGGGCGCGAGCAGCCTGTGAAGATGGTGGACTCGCTCAAGCAGCTCCCCAACATGGACGTCTCGGGCGAGGGGCCGTTCCGTGGCCTGCCGACGATCCGCGGCCTCAACAGCAACCGCGTGCTGGTCCTGGTGGACGGCCAGCGTCTCAACAACGCGCGGGAGTCCACGGACTTCGCCGGCATCCAGCCGGCCCTCGTGGACCTCTCGCTCGTGGACCGCATCGAGGTGGTGCGCGGGCCGTCATCGGTGCTCTACGGCAGCGACGCCATCGGCGGCGTGATCAACGTCATCACCAAGCAGCAGGCGTTCCACCAGGGCGGCCTCACGCTGGGGGGGTCGGCCAACTACCAGTACGGCACGGCCGCCAACTCCCAGCGCGGCCAGTTCAACCTCAACGGGGCCGGCGAGCGGACGACGTTCCACGTCGGCGTGAGCGCGTTCGAGGCCAAAAACTACGAGACACCCGACGGCGTGATGCCCAACAGCGGCATGAGGCAGGCCAGCATCGACGGCGACCTGCGCTTCCTGGTCGCGGACACCGGCGTGCTGCGCTTCAACGTGCAGACCACGCAGACCCGCGACGTCGGCTTCCCGGGGTACGACCCGCAGACCTCCGGGATCGACATCTCCTTTCCGACCTTCAACCGCACAAAAGTGTCCACGGGCTACGACACCGGCCCGTTCGGCGGTCTGAACGGGCTCTCGGTCACCGGCTACTACCAGGACGTGCTCAAGGTGAGCAAGCGGAACTTCGACTTCGGCAGGTTCTTCCTGAACAACTTCACCAGCTCCCACATCCTCTCGTGGGGGCTCAACGCCCAGTCGTCCGCCGACCTCGGAACGGCCCACCACATCACGTTCGGTCTCGACTTCTACCAGGACAACCTCCACGACCAGACCACCGAGTCGTCGCCGTTCGGCGCCAGCAACGACGTGGCCGTACCGGACAGCTATCAGCGGGGCGTCGGCGTCTTCGCGCAGGACGCGATCACCGTCACGCCTCGCCTGGAGCTCGTGATCGGCGCACGTGGCGACCACTACGCCTTCGTGAGCCAGGACGATCCCCACTACACAGGGCAGCAGTTCGACGTCTCGCAGACCGCGCCGGCCGGCAACGTCTCCGCGCTATACAAGGTGACCAACAACGTCGCGCTGACTGCGACCGTCGGCCGCGGCTTCCGCGCCCCCAACATCCAGGAGCGCTCGTTCGTCGGGCTCGCCACCACCGGCGACACGTTCATCGAGCAGAACCCCGACCTGGTGCCCGAGACCTCGATGAACTACGAGCTCGGGTTCAAGTACCGCTACGCCAGGTACTCGGGAGGCCTCAACGTCTTTCGCAACAACGTGCACAACTTCATAAGCCTCGTCTTCCTGGGCCCGGACCCTGACACCGGGCTCGAGCTCGCCCAGTTCCAGAACATCGAGAGCGGTGCGATCCAGGGCGCCGAGTTCCAGCTCGAGACCTACCTCTCGGACCGCTGGACCGTGTTCGGCTCGGTGAGCTACCTCAAGGGCACCAACGAGAACACCAACGAGCCGCTGCCGCTCATCTCGCCCCTCAAGGGTGTGGTCGGCGTGCGCTACCAGCAGTCCAGGTGGTGGGGGGAGTTCGCCACCCGAATGGTCGCCCACCAGGACCAGGTCCCGCCCGGCTACGATCCGTCGCCCGGGTTCGCCGCCTTGAACCTGCTCGGTGGGTATGAGTTCGCCAACGGGCTCTCACTGCAGGTCGCGGCCCAGAACATCGGGAACGTGGCGTACCACGAGCCGTTCAACACCCAGCTCGAGCCGGGCCGCGACTTCCGGCTCGCGGTCGGCTACAACTTCTGAGGCGGCAGGGAAATCGACAGTGGAGCTAGGGGTGCCCGATGGGCGCCCCGCTGCTTTTCCGCCCGTGCCGTCGAGGCGGTAGACTGCCTGCGGGAGGCACGTGGTGAGCAGGGATGTCCAGCCCAGCTTCGCCGACGTCGGGGCGGCCGCCGAGCGCATCCGGCCCTTTGCGCACAGGACCCCCGTGCTCACCTGCTCGAGCCTCGACGCGATGGTGGGGGCGAGCCTCTTCTTCAAGTGCGAAAACTTCCAGAAAGTCGGCGCCTTCAAGTTCCGGGGCGCCTGCAACGCGGTGTTTTCCCTCGGCGAGGAGGAAGCCCAGCGCGGCGTCGCCACCCACTCCTCGGGAAACCACGCTGCGGCGCTGTCCCTGGCCGCACGCCTGCGCGGCGTACCGGCGCACGTGGTGATGCCCCGTACCTCGCGCGCGGTCAAGCGGGCCGCCGTCGAAGGCTACGGCGGCCGCATCGTGCTGTGCGAGCCCACCCTGGCCGCGCGTGAGGCGACCCTGGCCGAGGTGGTTGCCGACACCGGCGCGACGATCGTCCATCCCTACAACGACCCGCGCGTGATCGCGGGCCAGGGCACCGCGGCGTTGGAGCTTCTGGAGGACGTCCGGGGTCTCGACGTCGTGATGACGCCGGTGGGGGGCGGAGGCCTGTTGTCGGGAACCGCGATCTCCGTGAGTTCGCTCTCCCCCGCGACCCGCGTGGTTGCCGCCGAGCCCGAGGGCGCCGACGACGCCTTCCGTTCCCTGCAGGAGGGGCGCATCGTCCCCTCCGTGAACCCGCAGACCGTCTGCGATGGGCTGCTGACCTCCCTCGGCACGCTGACCTTCGCAATCATCAGGGAGCGCGTGGCCGAGATCGTGACCGTGAGCGATGCGGCCGTCATCAGGGCGATGCGCCACGTCTGGGAGCGCATGAAGATCGTGATCGAG
>JALHTD010000188.1 GCA_022865555.1 Thermoanaerobaculaceae bacterium
ACACCGGCCAGTTCAACTTCAGCATCGTCACCCAGCACTCGCTCTACCTCCAGCCGGCAGAGCGGGCGGACGTGATCGTTGACTTCACCGGTAAGAGCGGCCAGACCTTCATTCTCTACAACGACGCTCCGGCGCCAGTTCCGGCCGGGGCGGCGGTGTACGACTTCTACACCGGGGATGGCGACCAGACGGGTTCCGGCGGCCCGCCGAGCACGCTGCCCGGCTACGGCCCCAACACCCGGACGATCATGCAGATCCGGGTCAACGGGGCAGGTGCCGGAGCTCCGGACTACTCGCTGGCGAACCTCCAGACCGTCTGGAAGAAGAATGGAACCAAGCGCGGCGTCTTCGAGGTCAGCCAGGACCCGACCATCATCCCGCAGGCGGCCTACAACACCGCCTACAACGCGACGTTACCGAGCGATGCCTCCCAGTTCGTCCTCAACGTCGGGGACTTCAGCAAGACCTTCAACCCGCTGCAGAACATCGGCGGAACCTGGAGCCAGCAGGCTACTCCGGTGACGATCCCGTTCGAGATGAAGGCCATGCACGACGAGATGGGCGGCGTGTACGACACGCTTTTCGGGCGGATGAGCGGCATACTCGGCCTCACGAATCCGGTGCTCCCCGGGGTGATTCAATATCCCTTCTCGTCGCCGCCGACCGACCTCGTCAAGGGGTCGCTCGAAGGCACCAAGATCGGGGAGCTCGCCGACGGCACGCAGCTCTGGCGGATCTTCCACAACGGCGTGGACACCCACCCCATCCATGTTCACATGTTCACCGCGCAACTCATCAACCGCGTGGGGCAGGACGGGCAGGTCGCCGACGGGACGCTGGCCGTGGACCCGAACGACGTGGGCTGGAAAGAGACCTTCAAGGTGAACCCGCTGGAGATCACCTTCCTTGCCCTCAGACCGACCGTTCCGACCGTGTCTCAGCTTCCCTTCGAGGTGCCGGACAGCGTGCGGCTGATCGACCCGACGCTACCCGAAGCGGCGACGCTTCCGCCGCCCGGGCCGGCGGGGTGGTTCGACCCGGATGGAGTCGCGATCACGGAGATCCTGAACCACTACGTCAACTTCGGCTGGGAGTACGTGTGGCACTGCCACATCCTCTCCCACGAAGAGATGGACTTCATGCACTCGCTCGTAGGCGCCATGCCGCCATGGGCGCCGGAGTCACTTACCGCTACGCCCGCCACGGGCTTCAAAGTCAACCTGGCGTGGACGGACCGCTCCATCAAGGAGGTCCGGTACCGGATCGAGAGGGCGACGAACGCCCTCTTCACGACGGGACTGACGACTTTCTTCGCGACCAACGCGGCGCCGACCACGACCGGGCCCATGACGTTTGTGGACACCCCTCCCAAGGACTCCTTCTACTGGTACAGGGTGATTGCGGAAGGCGCTCCGGTGGGTGACACGTTCCTCTACCCCGGGTCGCTCGGCTTCCCCACGATGACGGTGAACTCGGCTGCTCTCACGAGCGGCAAGGTCACGGTCGGCACTCCGCCGACGAAA
>JALHTD010000189.1 GCA_022865555.1 Thermoanaerobaculaceae bacterium
ACCTTGAACTCGACCCGAGCACGATCATCTACCTGGACAACGCCGCCACCACCTTTCCCAAACCCAAGGAGGTGCTGGAGGCTGCGCTGGACGCTTACACGCGCTTCGGCGTCAACGCTGGCCGCTCGGGGTACGACCTCTGCCTGGTGGCCGGCGAGTTGGTCGCAGCCACCCGCAAGGAGCTCACCCGCTTCTTCGGCGGCACCGACCCCAACCGGCTGGTCTTCGCCTACAACGCCACCGACGCGCTCAACCTGGCGATCCAGGGGATCCTGGAGAGCGGCGACCACGCGGTGTCCACCACCATCGAGCACAACTCGGTGATCCGCCCGCTCAACCACATGGCGCGCGAGCGGGGCGTCACCCTGGAGTACGTGCCGGTGGGCGGTGACGGGTTCGTGGACCCCGGCGAGATCACGCGCCGTCTCAGACGCACCACCAGGCTGGTGGCGGTCAACCACGGCTCCAACGTCATCGGCACCGTCCAGCCCGTGGCCGAAATCGGGAAGGCGTGCCGGGACCGGGGCGTGTTGTTCCTCGTGGACGCCTCGCAGACTGCGGGCATGGTTCCCATCGACGTGGAAGCGATGGGCATCGACGTCCTCGCCTTCACCGGCCACAAGTCGCTGCTCGCCCCCACCGGGATCGGCGGGCTCTACGTGCGGGAAGGGGTGGGCATCCGCCCCACGCGCTTCGGCGGGACCGGCGTCAACTCCGTGGACCCGTACCATCTGGAGGAGTACCCCTACCGCCTGGAGGCGGGCACCGGCAACGTGCTCGGCATCGCAGGACTGCACTTTGCCCAGGCGTACATCACCTCGCGCGGCATGGGCAACATCTATCGGCACGAGATGGAGCTGTTCGCCCGGCTGCAGGGCGGTCTTGCCGCAATCGAGGGCGTCACCCTGCGCGGCACGACCAGCCTGGAGAACAGGCTTCCGGTGCTCTCCTTCACCGTGGCCGGGCGCGACCCAGCCGATGTCGGCACGATGCTCGACGTGGACCACAACATCGCCGCGCGCACGGGCCTGCAGTGTGCCCCGCTCATCCACCAGCAGATGGGGACGGGGGAGCGCGGAACGGTGCGGCTCAGTGTCGGCCCGATGAACAAGCCGAGCGACATCGAGGCCGCCGTCGCGGCGGTAACCGAGATCGCCGCGGAAGCTCGCGCGTAGCTCTGCGGGAGGGTGTCCCTCCCTGCGCCCCACCGCAAGTTTCTCTTGCCCGACGGATGGCCTTCCTTTCCTTCACTGCGTGAGGCATCTATCTTGCCCCGCGGGCCATGAGCGGTCGCTCGGGCTGGGCGTGGAGCCCAACCCTCCGACCCGCCTTTGCGTGCGACCCGAGAGCGCTGCCCGCCGTGAGGCCCCTCGGCGTCGGCGTGAGGCAGCCGCGCCGTTTCCCCACGACGGCCAGCGCGTCGGGTCCCCGCACGCTCCGGCGCCATGGCTCTTCTCGCCCGCGGGGCAAAACAAAAGCCTCACGCAGTGAAAGAACGGGAGGTAGGCCCGCAGGACAAGCAGCAACCTAGGAAGATGGTGGGACGGGGAGAATGAGGGCGTCGGCGACGATCTCGCCGAGGGTCCTGACCTCGACGCCCAATGTGTAGTGGCGGTTCAGATCCATGAGCTGGTCGATGCAGTTGTGGCAGGGGGAAGCCACCACCTTGGCGCCGGTGGCGCGGATCTGCTCGGCCTTGACCTTGCCGGACTCGATCCGCTTGGCGGTGTGCTCCGAGGCCGCCAGAAGCCCTCCTCCTCCTCCGCAGCAGTAGTTGTCCTCGCGGTTGGGTGTCATCTCGACGAAGGTGGTGACTGCGTGGCGCAGGAGATACCGCTGCTCCTCGATCACGCCTCCGTGGCGCACGAGGTTGCAGGGGTCGTGGAGCGTCACCGGATCGGGATTCTTCGAGGGGTCGAGCCGCAAGCGGCCGGCGCCAAGGTACTCGGCCATCACCTCGACGAAGCTGCGCACCGCGAACGGGAGCGGCCGCCCCAGCCAGTCCGGCGCCTCCCAGCGGAGGGTCCGGTAGCCGTGCCCGCACTCGGCGACCACCAACTCCTGGACGCCAAGCTCCTCGGCTCGTCGAATCAGCCGGTCGGCGATTTCCCGTTGCGCCTCGATGTCCCCGGCGAAGAAGCCGTAGTTGGTGATGTCGAAGTCCGTCGAGGTCAGAGTCCAGCTCTCGCCAGCGGCGTGAAAGATCATGCCCGCGGCCGAGATGGAGAGCGGGAAGAATTTCAGCTCACGGGGGTTGAGCGCGTAGAGCACGCGGGCCCCTTCGCGGTCTACCGGCAGGGAGACCTCGGGGTCGCCGATCGTCTGGCGGAGGTCCTCCTCGAGCCAGGCGATCGTTTCGCGCACGTCCTCCTGCGAGATGGACATCGTGTTGCCGGACGCCCGCGCGGCCTCGATGTTGGCCTGAATGCCGTTCGGCACCATCCCGGCTGCAACCAGTACCGTGCGGGCAAAACGGATGATCGCGGCGGGGTCGAGGCCGACGCTGCAGTTGAGGGCACAGCGCCCGCACAGCGTGCAGCGCCCGAAGGCGGCGGCGGCGAGGGCCTGAAGCGCCTCCTCGGTGAGGGTCTCGGCTCCCACAAGTCCGGGCGCAAGGCGGCCGAGGAGGGTGTGGTAGCGGCGGAACAGACTCGCCACGCGCTCCACCTTGGCGGCGGGCGTCGAGGCCGGCTCCTGGTCCGCGAGGTACACGTGACAGGTGTCGGCACACAGCCCACAGCGCACGCAGGCGTTCAGGAACGCAGCGGTCCGCTCGTCGACGCGCTCTCGCAGCACCTTGAGCGCCTGCTCGAGCGCCGCGGGCTTGACGTGCCCCTCAGCCACGGGGGTTCCCCGGCCCCTGCGGTGTGGGGCGCACGCCACGCCGGCCGAAGTAAGCGCCCGACCAGCGGCGGCTGGTCACCAGGAAGAGCATGTGGCGCAGCTTGCCGAGAGGCGCGTAGAGCAGCAGCACGGCACCGGTGACCTGAAAGAGCGGCACCAACGCATGGTCCAGGTAGGCGGCGATGCCGGTGGCGAGCGCGGCATCCACGAGGAGGTTGGCGACGAAGTCGTCGGGCACGCTGATCCCCCGCAGCCTGGCATCGAGCGTGCGCTTGGCCAGCAGTCCGAGGCCGCAGACGAGGCCGATGGCTGTGAGGACGGCACCCGCGGCATTCGCGGCCGTCGGGACACGCACTGGCAGGAGGCTCGCGAGCAGCCCGGCGAGCGCCGTGAAGATCCCGAGGTGGTAGCCGATCCCGGCGAGGTAGCTGGCCAGGTGGAGGGAGGCGCTCTCCTTCGCCGTGGGGAAAAACGCCTTCGTGAAGGCGTAAAGCACACCCGCGGCGGCGCTGCCTCGCGCCGGGGCGATCGGCGCCGGCACGCGAGGGAAGCGTCGGGAGAAGCGCTGGGCGAGGAAACCCGCAAGCGCGACCAGCAGCGCCGCGACGAGGACGAGGGAGCCAAGCGTCATTTCGAAGTCCGCCGCGTCAGACGCACCCCTCGGGTTTGGGCAGACCTGCGACCTTGCACGCCCCCTTCGCCGGACCCGAGGGGAACAGCTTGAAGATCGCCTTCAGAGGGAGCCCGGTCTTCTGGCAGAGCAGCCGTACCATCGGCGCGGTGCCGTGCTGCAGGTAGTGCTCCCGGATCGTGCGCACTACGCCCCAGTGCTCCGGGGTCATGTCGCTGATCCCCTCGGTGGTGGCGAAGAGCCTGGCCACCTCATCGTCCCAGAGCTCCGGCTGCTGGAGGAAACCCTCCTCGTCCACCGCGAAGGTGCGGCCAACGATCTCGACCTCCGGCATTCCGTCCCCCAGGAGCTGCGAAACCGCAGCGAGACAAGGGTAGCGAGGAGCGACGAACGATGCAACAACGGCTAGATCACCCGGGACCTGGGTGCGAAATCGTGCCGGCACGTGGGTGAAGAAGTTCGCGGCCGAGAAACAGGGATCCGCGGCGTGCGTGCCAGACTCACTGCGTGACTGGCGGACCGGCTGCGTTTCTGCGCTGGAGCGCCTGCAGCGCCTTGAGCGCTGCGTGCCGGTACAGGTCGGACAGTGTCGGGTAGTTGTACATCGTTTCGGCAATCTGGGGGGCAGTGGCGCCGGCGCGAAGGAACGCCTGCCCGATGTGGATCAGCTCGCTGGCACCGTGGCCGATCATGTGGGCGCCGACGAGCTTCAGCGAGCCGACCTCGAAAAGCAGCTTGAGCATGCCCTCGCTGTCGCCGATGATCTGGCCGCGCGGGTTCATGTCGTAATCGCCGCGGCCGGTGACGTACTCCGCCCGCCTCTCCTTGAGCCGCTCCTCGGTCTCGCCGATGTAGCTCACCTCTGGAATGGAGTAGATCGCGAAGGGGAGCAGCTCGGTCTTCGAGGTGACACCGGGGATGTTGAACGCATGGCGCATGGCCTGCCGCCCCTGCTCCATGGAGGTGCTGGCCAGCGCCGGGTAGCCGATCACATCGCCGACCGCATAGATGTGCGGCAGCACCGTCTGGTAGTGCTCGTTCACCTGGAGCAGGCCGTAGTCGTTGGGCTTGAGGCCGATGGCAGGGAGGTTCAGGTCTGTCGTGTTGCCGTCGCGGCCGACGCAGTGCAGGAGGGCGTCGGTCTCGAAGATCTTGCCGGTCTTGGTGGTGGAGCGCACCCGTGGCTGCTCGCCTGCGAGCCGCTCGACCGTGGCATAGCGCTCGTTGTGCAGGGTCGTGATGCCCAACCCGCCAAGTGACCGCTCCAGGATCGCGACGATCTCGCGGTCGAGGAACGGCAGCAGGCGATCTCGGGTGTCTACCAGGGTGAGCTCCACGCCCAGGGCTGCGAAGATGCTGGCGAACTCCACCCCGATCACGCCGGCGCCCAGCACGAGCATGGTGCGCGGGATTCGCGGGAGACGCAGGATCGTGTTGCTGTCAAAGACGCACTCGGCGTCGAAAGGGACGTCCGGCGGACGGTTGGGGCTCGAGCCCGAGGCGATCACGATGACGTCGCCGGTCATGGAGGACAGAACAGCGCCATCGGGGCCGCAGAGCGTGACCGTGTGGGCGTCGATGAAGCGGCCGTGGCCCCGGTGCACCTCGATGGAGTAGCGCTCGAGCGCCTCGTTGATGATCTCGAGCTCCCTTCCGACCACGACGCGCTCCCGGTACATGAAGTCGTCCACGGTGATCTGGTCGCTGATCTCGCAGCGGATCCCCTCGAGCTTGTTCCGGGTTAGGGAGTGGACGAACAGTGCGCTCTCACGGAGCGTTTTGGACGGGATCGTGCCCCAGTTCACGCGCGTGCCGCCCACCACGTTCTGGCGCTCTATGACGGCGACCTGTTTCCCGGCGCGGGCGGCCTGGATCGCCGCACGTTCGCCGGCGGGCCCGCACCCGATCACGACCACGTCGTAGTGGGGCATCTTCGTCCCCCCAGTGCTCAATGGATCGTAGCAAACAGCGGCACACCGTCCCAGGGCGTCCGGCAGGTGCCGTCTGTGCCCAAGCCGTGCGCCTGCCCGACGTGCGACCGGAGCGGGTAGAATCCAGCAATGGGTTTGCGCCGCAAGCTGACCTGGATCGCGGTGCTCTACTTCGCCGAGGGGCTCCCTTTCGGCATCGCCTACGACGTATGGCCGGTGTACTTCCGGGTCCACGGGGTCTCCCTGGCGAACATCGGGCTGATGAGCCTGCTCTCGCTCCCCTGGACCTGGAAGATGTTCTGGGCGCCGCTCGTGGACCGATTCGGCGCCCGCCAGCAGTGGATCTCCGCGTCGCTGCTGGCGCTCGCGGTCGCCACGGTCGCCATCATCCCGCAGGACGCCGGCCACCCCTCATGGTTGCTGTGGAGTGTGCTACTGGCCTTCACCGCGGCGTCGGCCACCCAGGACATCGCGATCGACGCCTACGCGGTGGACATCTCGACACCGGAGGAGACCGGCGCCATCAACGGTGTGCGGGTCTCCGCTGCCCGCATCGCGCTCCTCGTCGGCGGCGGGGGCGTGATGATGCTCGCCGAGCTCACGGGGTGGACCCCGCTGTGGATCGCGCTCGCGGTCGCCTTTCTCGTCCTCTCGGTCATCGCCTATGCAAGCCCGCGGGTGCCGCTGGACGTGAAGGAGCGCCGAAACCCGGTCGGCCCGGTGCTGCGCTGGTTGTTGCGATGGGAGATGCTGCCTGTGCTGCTCTTCGTCCCGCTCTTCAAGCTCGGCGACTCGCTCCTCGGACGCATGGTCAAGCCGTTCTGGGTGGACCGCGGGTACTCCCTGAAGGAGATCGGTCTGATCTCGGTGACGCTCGGTGTGGTGTTGACGATTCTCGGTGCGCTCGCCGGCGGCTGGTTCGTCAAGAAGTACGGGATCTTTCACGGCCTCCTCTGGCTCGGGATCGCCCAGGCGCTCCCCCACCTTGGCTACGCCGCGGTGGCCCAGTTCACCCTGCCGCGGGAGACCATCTACGCCGCCTCCATGCTCGAATCGTTCGCGCAGGGGCTCGGCACCGCGGCGTTCCTGTCGTTCCTGATGAACCTCTGCGAGAAGGAGCACGCCGCGACGCAGTACGCGCTGCTGTCGGCGCTCTTCGCACTGACCCGCGACGTGGTGGGCGCGTTTTCAGGGATAGGCGTCGAGAGGCTGGGCTACTCGACATACTTTGCGTTCACCGTGCTCGTCAGCGTGCCGGCGCTTGCCCTCCTTCCGCTGGTGAGAAAGCGCATCCGGGAGCAAGCGCCCGCCGCCGAAGCGGCGTGATGTGGGGCGGCCGCGCTACACTCTCGCTTAACCGTCGCTCTAGGACGGCGAGGGAGAAACGTTGTGCCGACGTTGACGCTTGGAAAGGCTCCACGCCGCAGGCCGCGCTGGGTGGTGGTCGTCGCGCTCCTCGTGGCGGCGTACGGAGTGTGGGGAGCGCTGCGCCGCGGTCCGGCGCCTTCGGCGGTGATCGAGAGCGAGCGGCCGGCTGTCGGGCAGGCCACGAAGGTCGTGGTGCGCTTCGCAGAGCCCTCCGGTGGCCTCGGCACGGTCAGGCTCGAGTTGGTGCAGGGTGAAAAGAGCGTCGTGCTGGGCGAGCAGCAATTCCCGCGCGCCGGTTCCTTCAGCCCAACGAGGGGGCGGTTCACCGCCCGGGCGGAGCTCTCCGCCACCGTGGGGCGCGTGAGCCAGGAGTGGCTGAAGGAAGGTGAGGTCGTGCTGCGGGCGACCGCCGACCGCATGACGGGGCCGCTGCGCGCGAAGGCTCCGGTCGTGGTGGAGAAGCGCATGCAGGTGCGCCTGCGCCCGCCACGACTCGAGCTCGAGTCGAGGCAGCACTACGTCCGTGAGGGGGGCGCGGGTGCCGTGGTGTTCCGGGTCGGCGATGGGGTGGCCCGCTCCGGCGTGCGTGCCGGAGGGGTGGAGTCGCTGTCCTACCCCGCCCCGGGCGGCGGGGCCGGGGAGCGCTTCGCCCTGTTCGCGATCCCGTGGGAGTTGGACGACTCCGGTCAGGTGAGGCTGTTCGCCGAGGACGACGCGGGCAACCGCGTGGAGCTGCCGTTCGTGGACCTGTTCAAGAAGGCCCCGCCGCGCGCCGACACGCTCGAGCTGACCGAGGTGTTCCTCGAGAAGGTCGTACCCGCGATCGCGAGCGCGACGCCAGGTTTCGACGCCAGTGGGAGCCTGCTCGACCAGTACCTCCGGATCAACGGCGAGCTGCGACGCTCGGTGCTGGCCCAGATCGCAGCGCTAGCGCGCGACTCGGAGCCGCGCTTCCTGTGGCGGGGAGCGTTCCAGCAGATGCCGAACACCCAGCGGCAGGCCGGCTTCGCGGAGACACGAACGTACGTGTACCAGGGCAGGGCCGTGGACCATCAGACGCACCTGGGGCTCGACCTGGCGTCCACCGAGCGCGCGCCGGTGCCGGCCGCCAACGCGGGGAAGGTCGTGTTCGCAGCCTGGCTCTCGATCTACGGCAACGCCGTGATCCTGGACCACGGTTACGGCCTCCTGAGCCTGTACGGCCACATGTCGACGCTCGACGTCAAGGTCGGCGCGGTGGTGGGCAAGGGCCAGAGACTCGGGACAAGCGGCTCGACCGGGCTCGCGGGCGGCGATCACCTCCACCTCGAGATCTTCGTGCAGGGAAAATCCGTGGATCCGCTCGAGTGGCTCGACGAGCACTGGATCCGAGACAACATCGCGACCAAGGTGAGGCTGCCGTCGTGATAGGACGTCGTACCGTCAGGGCGCCGGTTGCCGGCTGCACAGGCGGGACATAGACTGACGCCATGAGCGGTGAGCCGAGCCTGCAGGATCGCTACGCCCCGACCACCCGCTGCTTCGGCTGCGGGCCGGCCAATCCGGAGGGGCTGCGCATCAAGAGCTTCGTGCGGGCGAGCGAGGTTGTGTGCGAGTGGACGCCCTCCCCCCACCACGAGGCGTTCGACGGTGTCCTCAACGGCGGGGTCATCGGCACGCTCTTCCACTGCCACTGCAACTGGACCGCGGCCCACCACCTGATGGCCGCCAGCGGAGCCGAAACGCCGCCGTGCACGGTGACCGCGGAGTATCGTGTGGTGCTCAAACGCCCCACGTTTTCGGCCGGGCCTCTCACGGTGCGCGCGCGGGTGGTGGAGTCGAGCGAGGACCGGGCGGTCGTCGAGGGAACCCTCGAGGCCGGGGGTCGGGTCACGGCGACGTGCCGCGGTGTGTTCGTGGCGGTGAGGGAGGGCCACCCCGCCTTCCACCGCTGGTGAGGCCAGGTCAAGCTTCTCCGCACGAGCGACAGATGAGGCGAGACCCTTCGGCCTCGCTTCGCGCGGCCTCAGGGTGATTCCGACTCGCGTGGTGGCGAGCCGGAATCACTTGGTGTCGAGGATCAGCGGCAGCCCGTCCTTGCCCGCGCCGATGATCACCACCTTGGCGTTCTGGGAGGCCGCCAGCTTCTCGGTCGCTTCAATTCCTTTCCAGCGCAGCAAAGGCTCGGAGATGCCCTTGGTCACGATCATCTGGAAGTCGGCGATCCCCTGGGCCTCGATGCGCTTGCGCTCCGCCTCCTGCTTCTCCTTGAGGAGCACGAACTGCATGCGCTGGCTGTCCTGCTCGGCGCGCAGCTTCTCCTCTATGGCCTGGGTCAGCCCCCCCGGGAGGCCGACGCGGCGCAAAGGTGTGGCCTCGACCATGATCCCCCGCGGCCCCACCAGTCTCTGCAAGTCCTTGAGGATGATCTCCGCCAGCATCTCCCGCTCGGAGGTGTAGAGCGCCTTGGCCTCGTAGCCGGCAGTGACGCCGCGCGCCACCGAGCGGAACTGGGGCTCGAGGATGATCTCGATGTAGTCCGGCCCGATGCTCTTGTAGACCTCGGCGGTCTTGTCCGGGTCGAGGTGGAAGAGCGCAGAAAGCTCGAGCTGGACGGTGAGCCCTTCTTTGGAGGGCACGTCCATCGTCTCCTTGATCTCCTGTGTCTTGACGGAGAACTTGAAGATACGGGCCAGCGGGTTGACGAGGTTGATCCCCGCCTTGAGGGTCACCGGCGAGACGGTGCCGAAGAAGTCCACGACGCCGACGTGGCCGGCGGGGATCACCGTGAGCATCTGCGACACCGCGACGAGGACCGCGACGAGGCCCACAAGGCCCGAACCGGCACGGCTCGCCCCCGCCACCGCAAGGCTGTCCCCGTGGCCGGCCTTCGCGAGCTTGCTCCAGGCCACCAGGGCGATGAGTGCAATCAGGACGCTCAGGATGAAGAACATGGGCCCTCCTTCACGATCTCAGGCAAGTCTACGGTATTTCGTGCGGGTTCTCCGTGGGGTTGTGCAGATGGGTCCGTGGTGAGGGCGCTTGACAGCGCGCCCACGGCCGCCGAGCATGCGGGCCAGGCCATGCTCCTCTTCGCACTGAGCACGTTCCTCGCCGCGTTCCTGCTCTTCCAGGTCGAGCTGGTCATCGGCAAGGCGATCCTGCCGTGGTACGGCGGGACGCCAGCCGTCTGGACCACCTGCCTGCTCTTCTTCCAGGTGGCGCTGCTGGGTGGTTACAGCTGGTCGCACGCGCTGATGGTCCGCACCGCACCCCGCCGACAATCTCTCGCGCACGGCATCCTGCTCCTCGGGTGCCTCGCGGTGCTGGGTTGGCACCTCGCGGTGTGGGGCTCCCCGCTGCTCCCTGGCGCGAGCTGGAAGCCCGCCGGGCAGGAGAGCCCCGTACCCGCCATCCTGTCGGTGCTGGCCGCCAGCGTGGGGCTGCCGTTCTTCGCGCTGTCGGCCACCGCCCCGCTGCTCCAGGCGTGGTTCTCGCGCGTGTGGCCCGGGCGATCCCCGTACCGCCTGTATGCCCTCTCGAACCTGGGCTCGCTGCTCGCCCTGCTCTCCTACCCGTTCTTGGTGGAGCCCCTGCTCCCCCTGCGCGCGCAGGCCAGGGTGTGGGGGCTGGGGTTCGCCGTTTTCGCCCTGGCCTTCGGCGCCTGCGCGGTCAAGGCGAGCGCGGCCTCTCCAGGGCTGGCGCCGGGTGCCGCGCTTTTCCCGGAAGGGAAGGCCATTCCCGCCGGGAAGGGGGCGGGAATCGCGCGGCGGCTCCTCTGGCTCGGTCTTCCCGCGAGCGCCTCGGTGATGCTGCTCGCCCTCACGAACCAGATCTCGCAGGAGGTTGCGGTCGTCCCGTTCCTCTGGGTGCTGCCGCTGTCCCTGTACCTGCTCTCGTTCGTGGTGTGCTTCCACGATCGGCGTTGGTACTCCCGGGCCGTGTTCAACCCGCTTCTGGCGGTTGCGGCGTTCGTGGCCTGCTTCCTCCTCTACCACGGGGTGGACGTGCCGGTTCTAATGCAGATCGGTGTCTGGTCGTTCGTGCTTCTCGTCTGCTGCATGGTCTGCCACGGTGAGCTCGCGCGTCTGGCACCCGACCCCCGCCACCTGACCGCCTACTACCTCGTGCTCGCCTCCGGCGGCGCGCTGGGGGGTGTCTTCGTCGCGCTGGTGGCACCGGTGGCATTCAGCGGGTTCTGGGAGCTCCACATCGGCCTCCTCGCCTGTGGCCTGCTGGCCCTCCTCGCGTTGCTGGAGGATCGCGCCTCCTGGCTGCGTGCGGGCAAAGCCTGGCCTTCAGTCCTCGCGGTCCTCACGGCCGTTGCTGGGACCGTCTACTTCCTCCTGCCTGGGATCCAGGGCTCCGCGCTCCGCCAACTGTGGCCGCACGCGGTCGCCGGGGTGGGGATCCTGCTGGCCGCCCTCTGGCTCGGCCGGCGTTCGCAAAGGCTCCCCCTCTGGCAGGGTCGGCCGCTCTTCGCCACGGGGTGCCTGGCGGTGGCGCTGATGCTTTTCTCGGTGGTGCTCCGGGCCCACATGGTGGCCGTGGTGGCTGGCTCGGTGGACGTCTCACGGGGTTTCTTCGGGGTGCTGAAGGTGGAAGAGGAGTTCCCTGGCGACCCAGCGCGGCACGTGTACCTGCTGCGCCACGGACGCATCCTGCATGGGCTGCAGTTTGCCTCAGAGGGCAAGCGCCGTCTTGCCACCTCGTACTACGGCGAGGGAAGCGGCATCGCCCTCGCGCTCCTCCACCACCCGAGGCGGGAAGCCGCCGCGCCGAGCGACCGCAGCCTGCGCATCGGCGTCGCCGGGCTGGGAGTGGGGACCATCGCGGCCTACGCCTGGGAGGGCGACCTCCTGCGCTTCTACGAGATCAACCCGGACGTTGTCCGGTTCGCTTCGGAAGGCGTGTTCACGTATCTCGCGGACACGCCGGCCCGCGTCGAGATCGTCCTCGGCGACGCGCGCGTCTCGCTGGAGCGGGAGGAGAGCCAACAGTTCGACGTGCTGGTCGTGGACGCCTTCTCGAGCGGGGCGATCCCGGTACACCTCCTGACCACGGAGGCCTTCGAGGTGTACCTGCGGCACCTCCGCCGGGGCGGCGTGCTGGCCATCGATGTGTCCAACCGCACCCTCGACCTGACGCCGGTGGTCTGGGGGCTCACCCAGCATTTCGGTCTCGCCGCGGTGCAAGTCGCGAAGAGGGGGTCGGGTGACGGCACCTCCTGGGGCAGCCTTTGGATACTGTTGACCCGCGACCCCGGTTTTCTCTCCACGCCGGCAGTGGCCGACGACGGCGCCCCACGTGAGGACCAGAACCAGACGTTCCCGCTCTGGACAGACGACCACAGCAGCCTGCTCCCGCTCCTCAAGGCCTCGGCCTGGGACCCGGAGGCCCTCCCGCAGGGTGGGGACGACCGTGGCCGCTGAGCGCGCGTCGACCGTGGCGCGGCACAGAGGGAAGCGCACATGGCCACACCCGAGCAGCCTGCCGGTGACTTGAGGTCTGTGCTATAAGGTGATTGTGCCCGATCGCAAATACAAGCATCGCGGTTACCAGGACGGTGAGCCCCGCGAGGAGAAGCGGCCTCCCTTCGAAGGGGGGCCGCGCGAACGCCCCGAGGGTCCGCGGGGCCGCGGCCTGGGCGCGCCCACCGCGACCGTATTCCGCTGCCGGATGTGCGGGACAAAGCAGCAGCTCACCGGCTCGCTGCCCTCTGACGCCACGTGCACGAACTGCGGCAACGACCTTCACACCTGCTCCAACTGCGTGCACTTCGACACCTCGAAGCCCAACGAGTGCCGAAAGCCCGTGCTGCAGCGCATCACCAACAAGAGCAGACGCAACACCTGCGAGCTCTTCACCCCCAACACGGTCCAGGAGTTCGCTTCCGAGCGACCCTCAGCGGATAGCAACGCCGCCTCCAACAGCCCCCGCGCCGCCTTCGACGCCCTCTTCAAGAAGAAGTGATCACAACTCGCCCCGCGAGTTGTGATCATCCCGAGCGTAGCGAGGGATCCCATCGCGACGCGAATCAAAGTCATCCTGATGCCGCCACAGGCGACAGAAGGATCTCGTCGCGACGCATACAAAGGTAATCCCTCGCCCCGCGAGTTGTGGTCATCCTGATGCCCCGCCCCAGCGGGGCAGAAGCGCTCCAGAACGCAACGGAGAATCTGACTACCCTGTGCATTGGTGGAACTCGGGCGTCGAGCGTCTGGGGGAGATCAGCGGTCCGACGTTGGGGGGAGAAGCCACCCCGGGGCACCGGGAGGTGGGTGATGCCCCGGGGTGGTTGGTAGAGCCAGGGCCGGCTAGTCCATCTGGCGGCGCAGGTACGTGGGGGTGTCGAACTCCGAGAAGTTCCCCACGTTGACGCCGTAGTCGTTCGGCAGGTTCGCGGGCAGGTACGGGCTCGCGACCTCCTGCTGGCGCTCGCGGCGCGGCTGCTCCTTCGTGGCCACCCTCTCGGCGGGGCGGGCCGGGCGCTCCTCTGCCGTCGCGCCGAAGCCGGTGGCGACGACGGTGACCTGGATCTTGCTCTGCAGTTCGGCCCGCTGGCCGTAGCCGAACAGGAACAGGCACTCTGGCGAGCAGCGCTTGGCGATGTACTCGGCGGCATCGTTGATCTCGGAGATGGTGGTATCGGGGCCGCCGATGAAGTTGACCAGGACCCGCTCCGCGCCCTCGAGCGAGGCCTCCTCGAGCAGTGGTGACGAGAACGCCTGCTGCGCCGCCTCGATGGCGCGGTGCTCGCCGCCGCCGAGCCCGATCCCCATGAGGGCCATCCCTCCGCCGCGCATCACGGTCTCAACGTCGGCGAAGTCACGGTTGATGATGCCGGTCTCGTTGATGATGTCGGAGATTCCCTGAACGCCGTGGCGCAGGGCCTCGTCCGCGAGGTGGAAGGCCTCCTCCACCGAGACCTGTGGGCCCACCATCTGGAGCAGCCGCGAGTTGGGCACGGTGATCAAGGTGTCCACGCACTTGCGCAGCTCCTGGATGCCCTTATCGGCGATGCGGGCTTTGCGCGAGCCCTCGAACGCGAACGGTTTGGTGACGACGGCCACCGTGAGGGCACCTGCGTCGCGGGCCAGACTGCCGATCACCGGCGCCGCACCGGTGCCCGTGCCGCCCCCCATGCCGGCGGCTATGAACACCATGTCGGCGCCCTCCAGGCACTCGATGAGCTCGTCGGTCTTGTCCAGCGCGGCCCGGTTGGCGGCGTCGGGGTCGCAGCCGGCCCCCAGGGCCTTGCCGCGAGCGTTGGGGGTCAGGAGCTGCAGGCGGATGCCGGCCTTGCTGGCGCGCAGTGCCTGGCCGTCGGTGTTCACCGCGATGAACTCGACCCCCTTGATGCCGGCCGCGATCATCCGGTTGACGGCGTTGCTGCCGCCCCCGCCGACGCCCAGCACCTTGATACTCGCGGGCGCCGACTCGTCGGCAATGGTTATCGCTGGCCCCGTCCGTCCCTTTGAGTCGTCAAGCGTGATCACGATCCACCTCCCCTTTCGCAAAAACTCTGCGTGAGATTTTCTTGAACAGGCCTTCCTTGCTGCGTTTGCTTCGCACTACGGGCAACGCCGACGGCAGCAGCAGGTTGCGTGCATGGACCAGCAAGCCCGCCGCGACCGCCGGCGAGCGCGCCGGGAGCTCCGAGCTCGCCAGGAGGTGCGTGGCGTCGGCCACCCCCTCCAGCTCGCCCAGGCGTGCGCGCTTCACGAAGACCTCCTCCGCCAGAGCCGCGAGCCCGTCGAGGTGGGCGCCACCGCCGGAGAGAACCACCCCGGTGCACGGCGCGTCCTGAGGGATCTGCCGCCACACCTCGGCGGCGATGAGCTCGAACGTCTCCTGCATGCGCAGGCGGATGGTCTTGCAAAGCTCCTTGCGCGAGATCACGTGGGTACCGCGGCCCTCGATGGTGGGGACCGAGATTGTCTCCTCCTCGCCCACGTCGGCGAGCAGCATGGTGCCCGCCTCGCGCTTCGCCTTCTCGGAACCGGTCGCCGTGGTCTGGAAGCGGTGCACGAGGTCGTCGTTGATTTTGTTGCTCCCAATCGGGAAGCAGCCCGCCGCGAGGAGCTTGTCGCCCGAGTAGGCGACGTAACCGGTATTCCCGAAGCCGATGTCGATGTGCACGGCGCCGAGCCTGCGCTCGTCGGCGGTGAGCGTGGCGTCGGCCGCTGCAACCGGCGCGAAGAGGAACTCCTCGACCTCGAGCCCAGCCTCGTTGATGGCCTTCTCGATCGTTCGGACCGGGCTCTCCTGACACGCCAGGACGTAGCAGTCGACCGCGAGCTGGCGCCCGACCATTGCCTGGGGGTCCAGAATCCCGTCCTGGTCGTCGAGCGCGTACGTCGGCGAGACAACGTTGAGGACGGTGTGGCCGACGGGAAGCGGCTGACGCCGAACCGCGTCGTGGAGGGTTTCTATGTCGGCGAGGGTGACCTCGCGGTCGCGGGCACCCATCGAGATCGCCGCGCGGGTGGGGCGGCCGTTCACGAAAATCCCTGCGACCGATGCGAAGACCCTCTCCACCGGGAGCTTCGCCATCAACTCGGCCTCCTCGGCAGCGGCCTTGATCGCCGCGACGACGGGCTTCAGCTGCACCACCTGGCCGGAGCGCATCCCACTCGACGGTGCTAGCCCAACCCCGCGGATGACGATCTGGTCCCGGGCGTCCAGCTCTCCGATGAGCGCCAACACGCGATGGTTGCCGAGGTCGAGGGCCGCGATGATGCGCGGACTCTGCGCCATCAGTCGGCCTCCTCGGGAGCGGGTGCCGGCAGCACCGCGACGCGTCCGGCCACACGGGCGTCGACTCGCAGGGGCGCTGGCCTGCCGCTCGCGAGCCACGCGTCGAGCACCTTGCGGGCCGCGACGAGTGCCTGGGGATCGTCGGGATCGGCCAGGACGGGGAATGGGGTGCCGGCGAAGCGGAGCGCGACATCGTGGGATCCGACACGGTCGACGCTCACGAGCCGGTCGTTCCAGCAGTGCTCGAGCCGCGTGGCGGCGGCGAGCACGGCGGCGCGCTCCTCAGGGTAGGCGGCGAAACCGTCGAGTTCGAGGAGGTGTGCACCGGGCTCGGCGGGGGCGATCAGGCGCCCCTCGCCATCCAGCAGGCGGTGAACGCCCAGGTCCACCGCCACCGCGACCGGAACACGCTCGACGATGGCACAGGTCACCAGGCCGTCGAGAGAGATCCGCACGGTTGCGTCCGCCACCCACGGCAGGGCGCGAACGCTGGCGCGCAGTTCGCTCGCGCGTGCGGCGATGGTCGGCGTTCCGAGCGCGGAGTGGAGCACCGCCTCGACCTCGCGGGCCGGGAAGCGTTGGGCGCCGGTGACGCGCACCTGGCGGACCTGCAGCGCGGCGGCGAGGGTCACGGTGAGGGCAAGGACAAGCAGCGCCGGCAGGGCGCGGGTCGCGAGCCGCCTCCACAGGCGCCGGTGGCGAACGATTCCGCTCACCCTGAACCTCCGGCGAGCCACGACTCTCCGAGGCGCACCACGTCGCCCGCGCCCATCGTGAGCAGCACGTCGCCGGGCCGAAGCAGCTCGCCGAGGGCGGCGAGCGCCTCGGGGAACGACGCGGTGGCGAACACTTCGCGGTGCCCCGAAGCGCGCGCTGCCTCCACGATCAGGTGGTGCGTGATCCCCGGGATCGGCTGCTCCCGGGCCGGGTAGATCGGGAGCACGAGCGCGACGTCGGCGGAGAGCAAGGCGTCCCCGAACTCGCGCGCAAACGCCTTCGTGCGGGAGAAGAGGTGGGGCTGGAAGGCCACAACCAGTCGGGCGTCGGCGAAGCTCTGGCGGGCCGCCTGCAGAGTGGCCGTCACTTCACTGGGGTGGTGAGCGTAGTCGTCCACCAGCACCACGCCGCCACGCTCCCCCTTGCGCTCGAAGCGCCGGCCGACCCCGGTGAAAGCCGCGATTGCCGAGGCGATCTGAGGGAACTCCACGCCGATCTCGAGGGCGACCGCCGTGGCACCCAGCGCGTTGGCCAGCATGTGCCGACCGGGCAGCGGCAGCGAGAGCTCACCCAGCTCTCTGCCACGCTCCACCACCCGGCAGGCCGCGCCGGCGCTCGAGAACCGCGGTTTCTTCCCGTGCACCTCGGCCTGGGGCGAGAACCCGTAGGTGACGGTGCGGCGTGAGAGTCGCGGGAGCAGGCGGCGAGCGCCCGGGTCGTCCAGGCACGCGATCGTGGCGCCGTAGAAGGGCACGCGGTTGGCAAAGGTGACGAACGCTTCCTCCATGGCCTCGACCGACCCGTAGGTGTCGAGGTGCTCGGGCTCCACGTTGGTGATCAGCGCGAGCACCGGGGAGAGGGCCAGGAACGAGCGGTCGAACTCGTCGGCTTCGCACACAAGGTACTCGGAGCGGCCCAGACGCGCATGGGCGCCCAGGAAGTGCATCCGCCCGCCCACCACCACGGTGGGGTCGAGCCCGGCGCGCGTGAGGATGAAGCCGGTGAGCGAAGTCGTGGTGGTCTTGCCGTGAGTGCCCGCGACCGCGATCCCCCACTTGAGGCGGGAGATCTCGCCGAGCATCTCGGCGCGCCGGATCACCGGGATGCCAAGGCGGCGCGCCGCCTCCACCTCCGGGTTGGTGCCGGGTATGGCCGAGGAGATAACCAGCACCTGCACCCCCTGGAGGTGGTCGGGTGTGTGTCCGAGAGCGACGTCGATGCCGAGGCTTTCGAGTCGCGCGGTGGTCTCGCTGGCAGCGAGGTCGCATCCGGAGACCTCGAACCCTTCTCCGTGGAGGAGCTCCGCGAGGCCGCACATGCCGGCACCGCCGATTCCGGCGAAGTGGAGGTGACGCACGTGCCCGAAGTTCAATGGCCACCTCCGCGCTCGTCCGCGCGAGCGGCTTCGAGCACGATGCGGGCGACGGTACGTGTGGCGTCCGCGCGGGCGAGGCGCGCGCCGGCCTGACCTCGTTCGACCAGGCCTGCGGGGGAGGCGAGCAACCGGGCGAGGATGCTCGCCGCGACCCTGGGAATGGCATCCCGCTCCTCCAGCACCTCGGCGGCACCGGTGAGCGCGAAGGCGCGGGCATTGGCGAGCTGGTGTCCGCCCGCCGCGGCCGCAAACGGCACCAGGAGCGCCGCCCGGCGCGCGGCCGCGAGCTCGGAAACCGTGAGCGCGCCCGCCCGCGCCACCACCAGGGCGGCCCGGGCCAGCGCCTCCGCCGGCCGCTCCAGAAATGGGACGATCTCGGCCGCAACGCCGGCAGAGGCGTAGCGCTGCCGGACCTCGGCCTGCCAGCGCTCGCCGCACTGGTGAACGACACGCGGGATCGCAGCGGTCCGGGCGAGTTCGGCGAGCGCCTCCGGGAGGAGGGCGTTGAGGAAAGCCGAGCCCTGGCTGCCGCCGATCACCAGCACCGTGAGGGGTTCAAGCGGCGGCGCAGGAACGGAGAAGAACTCGGGCCGCACGGGGTTGCCCGTCCAGCGCGCCGGAAGCGAAGGGAAAGCCGGCACCGCCGCCTCGAAGCCGCAGGCCACCACGACACACCATGGCGCCAGCAGGCGGTTCGAGAGGCCGGGGAAGGCGTTCTGCTCCTGGAGTACCACCGGGACCCCGAGCATTCCGGCGGCCATCGCGCCGGGCAGAGAGGCATAGCCACCGACGGCGAGCACCGCGTCCGCCCCCTGGTGCAGCAGGTGAGCCGCGGCCTGCATCGTCGCGGGCACCACTCGCAGCGCCGCAGCGAGCTGAGCACCCGGCGAGAGCGCGGCGGCTCCGGTGATGGAAAGCAGGCGAAGCGCGATGCCGGCCTGCGGAACGCGGACGGCCTCGAGACCGCGTCTGGCACCCAGCCACGAGACCCCGGTACCCGCGCGTGCCAGCTCCTCGGCCACGGCCAGGCCCGGGAAGAGGTGGCCACCGGTGCCGCCGCCGGCGATCACCACCTGGCTCACGTCCCCTCCTTGCCCACGTTGAGCAGCAGACCGACGGCCACCATGGTGACCATCACGTCCGAGCCTCCGGCCGACAGCAGCGGCAGCGGCAGGCCCTTGGCGGGCAGCAGCTTCAGGCAGACCGAGACGTTGAGCAGCACCTGCACCGCGAGCGTAACCGCGAGGCCGCTCGCGAGCAGACCGGCCGCGAGCGTGTTGGCGCGCGAGGCGGCGAGCAACGCGCGGGCCACGATGATGCCCAGAAGCGCGAGCGTTACTGCCGTCCCGGCGAGCCCACGTTCCTCGCCGATCACCGCGACGATGAAGTCGGTGTGAGGCTGCGGCAGGTAGAACAGCTTCTGCAGGCTCTCCCCGGGCCCGCGCCCGATCAGCCCACCGCCGCCGATGGCGATCAGGGACTGCTGCACCTGGTAGCTGGTGTCGCCGAAGAAAGTGCGCAGCCGCTCCACCCGATACGGCTTGATGGCGACGGCGACCAGGATGGCCAACGCGGCTACCGCCCCGAAACCAGCCAGTGTGCGCCAGGGGACTTCGGCCAGCAGCAGCACGCTCGTTGCCGCAACGAGGAGGAGCACGGCGGAGCCCAGGTCGGGCTCGATGAGGACCAGGCCCACCGTAAAAGCCGTGAGCGCTAGGGCCAGGCGGTGAGCGGTCCTGCGCTCCTTGCGCCCTGCCTGTGGCCGCGCCAGCAGCGACGCGAGCGCCAGGGGGAGCGTGACCTTCGCGACGGCCGAGGGCTGGATCGAGCTCACCGGCAGCTGCAGCCAGCGGTGTGTGCCGGCTACGGGCGCTTGGAGAAACGCCGCGATGAGCGCCGCCCAGGTGGCGAGCAGGAGCACCAGCGCGACCTTCCAGGTGGTGAGCTTGTCGAGGGGAACGAAGGTCGCAGCGAGCATGCCGACCGCACCGAGGATCACGGCGACGAACTGGCGAAAGGCGAACTCGTACTCCGAAAGGTGGTAGTGCTCGCGAGCCAACGACCCCGAAGCCGACCCCACCATCACCACGCCGATGGCAGCCGTGACCATCGTGGCGGCCAGCAGCAGGTGGTCGATCTGACGGGTCCTCGGCATCAGGCGCCCCCTGCCACTGCTCGCGCCAGGCGGGCAAACTCCTCGCCGCGGTGCGCGTAGTTCCGGAACTGGTCGAAGGAGGCGCACGCGGGTGAGAGCAGCACGACGTCGCCGGGGCGCGCGTGGACGGCCGCGCGGCGGACCGCCTCATCGAGGGTGCCGCACCTCTCGAGGGGAGCCGTTCCGACGAGTGCGATGCCGATCTCCTCGGCGGTTTCACCGATGAGATAGATGCGCGCGAGCCGCCCCTCCGCCGCCGGGCGAAGCTCCCGGAAGTCCTGCCCCTTGCCGAGCCCACCCGCGATAAGGTGAACCGTGCCGGGCGTGTAGCCGGCGAGCCCGGCGGCGGTGGCGCCGATGTTGGTGCCCTTTGAGTCGTCGACCCAGCGGACGCCGCTTCCCTCGGCCACGACCTGGTGGCGGTGGGGGAGCGCCGCCACCCGTCGCAGCGCGTCGGCGATCGCCGTTCTGGTGATGCCGAGCCGGCTGGCGGCGAGGGCTGCGGCGAGGGCGTTGGCGACGTTGTGGTCGCCCAGGAGCTGTAACTCCGCACGGGGGAGCAGCGGCTCGCCGTCGAGCACCAAGGCATCCCCTCCGAGGTGAGCTTCGGCGGTACGTTTGCCGAGGGAGAAGCGGAGCTGGCGGGAGGGGACCCGCAGGCCGTCGAGCGTGGGGTCGTCGGCGTTGAGGACGGCGAAGTCGTCGGGAAGCTGATGCGCGAAGATGCGCGTCTTGGCCGTCACGTAGCTTGCCATCGTGGGGTGCCGGTCGAGGTGGTCCGGAGAGAGATTGAGCAGCACCCCGACACGCGGGCGCAGCGTCGTGCACCCTTCGAGCTGGAACGAAGAGAGCTCGAGCACCACGGCGTCCCACGGGCCGGTGAGGGCGAGCTCGCTGGCGGCCGTGCCGATGTTTCCGCCGACGCCCACCCGCCATCCGGCCGTACGCACGATCTCGCCCAGCAGCGTTGTCACGGTCGTCTTGCCATTGGAGCCGGTCACGCCCACGATCGGGACGCTCGGCAAAGAGCGCGAGGCCAGCTCCACCTCGGCGATGACCTCCAGGCCGCGCTGCCGGGCCTCGGCCAGCAGCGGCAGCTCCCACGGCACCCCCGGCGAAACCACCACGAGCGCAACGCCCTCCAGCAGCTTCACGTCATGCCCACCCAGCACCGCGGCGACGCCGGCGGGAAGCCTGCCGAGCTGGGCGGCGAGCTCGGAGGAGGCTGCGCGATCGTTGACCGTCACCCTCCAGCCCTGGCCTGCCAGCAGCGTGGCGGCCGCCACCCCGGAGACCCCGAGGCCGACCACGAGGGCGCGGGAGGAAGTTGCCGTGCTCATCTCAGCTTCAGCGTCGCCAGACCCATGAGGGCGAACATCCCGGCGATGATCCAGAACCGCACCACCACCTGGGTCTCGGCCCACCCCGAGAGCTCGAAGTGGTGGTGCAGTGGCGACATTCGGAAGATTCGCTTGCCCCGCATCTTGAAGCTCACGACCTGGAGGATCACCGACAGCGCCTCGGCCACGAAGAGCCCACCCACCACCACCAGCACGAGCTCCTGTTTGCTGACGACAGCGGTGCAGCCGATTGCGGCTCCGAGCGCCAGCGACCCGACGTCCCCCATGAAAAGCTGGGCCGGGTGGCAGTTGAACCAGAGGAACGCAAGGGAGGCGCCGACCATGGCGGCGCAGAAGACCGTCACCTCGCCGGCCCCAGGGACCGACGGGATCTGCAGGTACTTTGCGAGCCTCGCGTTGCCCGCCAGGTACGTGAACACGGTATAGGTGCCGAAGGCAATGAGGACCGAGCCGATGGCAAGCCCGTCGAGGCCGTCGGTGAGGTTTACCGCGTTTGAGGATCCCACCAGGACAAGAGCGACGAACGGGATGTAGAGGAGCCCGAGGTCCACGTGGATGTTCTTGAAGAACGGCGCGACCAGTTGGCCGGCGTACGGGGAGTTGCCGGCCACGAGGCGGATCGCGGCGGCTGCCGCCAGCGCAACGGTCAGCTGCAGGCTGAGCTTCTGCCATACCTGCAGGCCGAGGTTTCTGCCGCGCCGCACCTTCAGGAGATCGTCGAGGAAACCGATCGCGCCGAAGAGCAGGGTGGTCAGGGTGACGACCCAGACCCACGGTTCCGTAAGGTCGCCCCACAGCAGGATCGGGGCCAGGATGGCGCCGAGAATCAGCAGACCGCCCATCGTGGGGGTGCCGGCCTTGGCGTGGTGGGAGGCAGGTCCCTCTTCTCTGATGGTCTGGCCTATCTGGTGCCTGCGCAGGAGACGGATGAGCGGGGGCCCGAGAGCGATTCCGACCACGACCGCCGTGAGGATCGCGAGCGCCGCCCGGAACGTGATATAGCGGAAGACGTTCAGGGGACCCCACTGGTCGTGCAACTCGTAGAGCAGCCAGTACAGCATCAGCGCACCCCCGCGCGCAGGCCGTCCACAACAAGCTCGAGACCGATCCCGCGTGATCCTTTCACCAGAACGACATCACCGGGTCGCAGCAGCCGGCGCAGCAGGTCGAGGGCCTCACCGGCGGTAGCGACGTGGTGGGTCTCGATACCGTCGGCGGCGCGCGCCAACTCCGCTGCGCGTTCGCCTCCGACGGCGACCACCACATTCGCGGCTGTGGCAGCGGCCTGACCCACCCCCCGGTGCAGGGCAGG
>JALHTD010000190.1 GCA_022865555.1 Thermoanaerobaculaceae bacterium
CCCTGCGCTGGACGGCTCACGAGCCTGCCGCCGTCAACTTCAACCTGTTCCGCCTCGAAGGCGCGCGCACGCTGGAGGAGGCCCTCGACACCGCGAACTCCAGCGGCATCCCGCCGCAGAACTTCGTCTGCGCCTCCTCCGATGGCCGGATCGGCTGGACCGTGGCGGGCATCATCCCAAGGCGCGTGGGGTTCGACGGGCGCCTCCCGGGCTCCTGGCGGGACGGCTCCCGCAGGTGGGATGGCTGGCTCGCCTCCGGCGAGGTCCCGCGTCTGGTGGACCCACCGTCGGGGGTTCTCTGGACCGCAAACGCGCGCACCGTGGATGGCGAGGCCCTCGCGAGGCTCGGCGACGGCGGGTACGAGCTGGGCGCGCGGGCCCGCCAGATTCGGGACGACCTCCAGGTGCGGGTCGGCGTGAGCGAGCGCGACATGCTGGTGATCCAGCTCGATGACCGCGCGCTCTTCCTGGAGCGCTGGCGCGACCTCCTGCTGGCGACCCTCACGCGAGACGCCGTGGCGGCGGACCCTCGTCGGGGCGAGCTCAGGAGGTTCGTGGAGGCGTGGGGTGGACGTGCGTCGGTGGATTCTGTCGGCTACCGCATGGTCCGCGCCTTCCGGGGCTTCGTCATCGAGCGGACAATGGAGCCGCTCACCGCGGCGTGCCGAAGGGCCGACGACCGGTTTCGCTACAGCAGGTTGGGGCAGCTCGAGGGGGCGGTCTGGCGAATCGTCACCGGGCGGCCGCTCCACCTGCTCGACCCGGCTTTCAAGAGCTGGGACGAGCAGCTCCTCGCCGCTGCGGACGCCACGCTGGACAACTTCCGCAAGCAAGGGGCGGACCTCGGCGCTCGCACCTGGGGCGAGCGCAACACGGCTTCGATTCGCCACCCGCTCTTCGGCGCGATCCCGCTCGTGGGCCGGTTGCTGGACATGCCGCGCGACCAGCTCCCGGGCGACGCGAACATGCCTCGGCTCCAGACCCCCGACTTCGGCGCTTCCGAGCGCATGATCGTTTCGCCCGGCCACGAGGACCGCGGCATCTTCCACATGCCGTGCGGACAGAGTGGGAATCCGCTCTCGCCGTTCTACCGCGCGGGACACGAGGCCTGGGTGCGCGGTGACCCGACGCCCTTTCTTCCCGGCCCGAAGGCGCACGTCCTGACGCTCACGCCGTCCCAGGGTGACTTCGAACCGCGCTGAGCTCGCCCGGCCGGCGAGAGCAACACTCCGTGCAAGCGTTTAGCCGTGGTGTGGTCACGCAGACACGGTGCTAAACTGGTTTTGCGGAACAACACGACGGGGGCACCTCATGTCTTCCCGGGAATCGGGTGCGGTGGTGAGCGGCGAGGAGCCGGTGCGCGGCGACGCAGCCGTCGCGGTCGAGGAGGTGCCGACATCGCAGCCCCTGCTGTCGGGCGTCGACCTCGCCGAGCCCGACGTCGAGGCGGAGCTCGCGACCTCCGTCCTGCCCCGCGGCCGCGTGAAGATCAACGTGAAATCGTTCCACGAGGAGCTTCGCCGCACCAACCTCCCCCTGCTCTTCTGGACTGTTGCGGTGTTCAACGTCGCCTATCTGGCCTGGGGTGTCTTCGACTACTTTCTGGTTCCCGGCCATTGGCGGTACTTCCTCACACTCCGGCTGATCGGAACCGCCGCCAACGCCCTCATCGTGTTCATCGTGTACCGGCCGCGGCTGCGACGCTACACCTGGGAGGCCTTCTGGGCCGTCGGGCTCGTCTTTAACGGCTTCATCGCACCGATGCTCCCGCTCGCGGCGGGAAGCTACCCGCTCTACTTCATGGGGTTCTCGATCATCATATTCGGTGCGGGGTTGCTGCCGTTCTGGCCTCCGAGATGGGCCGTCTCGATCATCGGCGCAAACCTGGCCAGCGGCCTGTTCGCGTTCCTTGTGTGGCCTTCCACCATTTCCTCTCGTGACCTTCTCGGCAGCATCTTTTTCGTACTGCCGGCCGCTGGCCTCTCCATTGCGACCGCCTCGTTCAAGTACGACCTGGCACGACGGGACTACTCGACACGCTCGGAGCTGTACTCCGTCGCGCGGCGGGAGGCAACCGCCCGCCTGCGACTGGCGCACGCCACCACCGAACTGCAGGACGCGCTGGAAAGGCTGAAGGAGCTCGACCGCCTCAAGGACAAGTTCTTCGCGAATGTCTCCCACGAGCTGCGAACCCCTCTCACGCTGATCCTCTCGCCGATCGAGGAGATCGCCCAGACCACCACCGACCGCAATCACCTGCAGTTCCTGCGAGTGGTCCGCAGGAACGCCCATCGGCTCCTCCGTCTGATCGACGATCTGCTCGACCTCTCGCGGCTGGACGCCGGCGGACTGAGGCTGAACCTGGCCGAGGTCGACCTCCGCACCATTGCCGCGACTGTGCACGAGAACAGCACGCCTGCAGCCATGGCGAAGGGCATCGAGTTTACCTTCACGGCGCAGCCTTCCAGCAGGAAGATCTCCGGGGACGCGCACCGTCTCGAGATCGTCCTCACGAACCTCGTCGGCAACGCCCTCAAGTTCACGCTGCCGAAGGGGCGCATCGACCTGCGCGTCGAGGACCTCCCCACAGGGGTCAGGGTGCAGGTCAGCGACAGCGGACGCGGCATCCCGCCGGACGCGCTCCCCCACGTGTTCGAGAGGTTCTTCCAGGCAATTCCGGCCGAGCAGAGGCGGGAAGGCGGCGTCGGCATCGGCCTCGCGCTCGCCAAGGAGCTTGTGGAGCTCCACGGGGGCTGGATGAGCGTGGAGAGCCGGGTGAGCGAGGGGAGCGCGTTCTCGTTCTTCATCCCGTTCGGGACGGACCACATCCGCCCCGAGGTAGTGGAGAGGCGCAGGGAGTTCGCGCCACGCGAAGACTTCAGGCGCCGAACCGAGGACCCTGAGTCGGCACCGAAGCCCGTGGAGGCTGCGACAACTGCGGGGCAGGAGCAGGGCCAGGCTGCTGCCGCCGATCCGGTGCTCTTCGGCGGGTCAAGGCGGGCGCGCATCGTCCTCGCCGAGGATCACGGCGACGTGCGGGAATTCATCCGTGGACTTCTGGAGCCCGAGTTCGACCTCATGACCGCGACCAACGGCGACGAGGCATGGGAGCTCGTGTGCAGGGAGATGCCGGACCTTGTGATCTCCGACGTCATGATGCCCGGGCGTACCGGCACCGAGCTCTGCCGCGACATCAAGTCCGAGCCAGCGCTGAAGAACATCCCGGTGCTCCTCCTCACCGCGCGCGTGGGCTCGGAGGCGACCCTCGAGGGCTTCGCCTACGGCGCGGACGACTTTGTGGCCAAGCCGTTTCATCCCCGGGTGCTGCTGGCACGAGTGCGCGCCCAGCTCAAGCTGCGTGCCTTCGGCCTTCAGCTCGCCGAGCGCGAGAAGCTTGCCGTCGTCGGCACGCTAGCAGCGGGGATCCTGCACGAGGTGCGAAATCCGGTGAACGCGATCCTCAACGCCGCGCGGGTCCTGGCCACGGGAAAGGCCGAGACCCAGATGACGGACAGGCTCATCGGTGTCATAAGTGACGCCGCGCAGCGCATACAGGGGATCACGACCGCTCTCGAGACCCACGCCCGGCCCGCGGAGACGGGCGGGTTCACCCCCTGCGACGTACGTGAGGGTCTCGACGCAACGCTCCGATTGCTGGAGCACCGGATGAAAGGCGTGACCGTGCACCGAGAGTACGCCACTGACGCCATGGCGGCGGCACCGCCGGGGCCCCTCAACCAGGTTTTCCTGAACATACTCGACAACGCCCTGCGCACGCGAGCCAGGAACCTCTGGCTGGGGGTGACGGAGGAGGGGCAGCGCCTCACGGTGCGGATCGGGGACGACGGCCCGGGGATTCCGGCCGGCGTTGCCCAGCGGATTTTCGACCCGTTTTTCACGACGCGAGAGGCTGGCTCGGGTGTTGGTCTTGGACTCTACCTTTCCCGTAGAATAGTAGAGAGGCATCAAGGCGCGCTGTGGGTGGAGGATCGGCAGGGCGGCGGGGCCGAGTTCGTGGTCGAGTTACCCGCGGTCCGGGGCGGATGAGCGGTAACGGCCCCGAGACCCGAACTGGTGGCGCTGGGAGCTGAGGGGCCATGAGACGCTGCACGCCGGGCCCTGCGGCGTTGGCTTCGCGCCCCGTCGCTCCCGGCCGGATGTGAGGAGCCGATGACGAAGTCGTACGAAGAGCTGATGGGAGCCCTTGGCCGGGCGATCTTCTTCCGACCGGAACGCCGCCGCGTGCGGGACCTCCTCTCGCGCGACGCTCAGCCGCAGCTACTGGTTGATGGCAAGGAGTTTCCGCTCTTCGACCTCTCGATGAACGGCGTCTCGCTCATCTCACGCGACGGGAACCACTTGTGGCCGATAGGCACGGAGTTCGATCTCACGTTGCTTCTCTACAACAAGGAGGTCTACAAGGGGCGGGCCCGGGTCGCCCGCGTGGAGCCGGGTCCCAAGAAAGGCAGCCGGATCGGGTTCGGGCTGACCAACGGCTTCCTCGACCTGCCCGAGATCCTGCGCCAGGACGAGGAGGGCCGGCTCGAGAACCAGCTGAAGTTCGGACCCGAGTACTGGCGAGCAAGGATCCCAAAGGGGTTCCAGGAGGCGACGTCGCGCGCCGTGCACTTCCTCCACTTCTACAGGCAGACGCTTGACCGCCACGAGGCCCGATACAAGGCCCCGGGCGGCGGCGGCACCGACGCCATCGCAGCGCTGGAGCAGCGCGCCCTTGACGCCCTCCGGGAGCCCTGGAGAGAGATCGAGCGCGTTGCTTCCCGGGCCGCTCTCGAGTGCCTGAACGATCGCGAGGTTCTCGTCGCTGCCAAGGAGTACACCGAGACCCTCGTGACTCCTGTCGTGCTGGACTGCCCGCTCGTTCACCGGGCCTACACGAAGCCTCTCGGCTACTCGGGCGACTACCAGGTGATGCTCTACTACTACAACAACGCCCTCGAGGGCGACTCGGTGTTCGCGCGGGTCTTCCACAAGTTCGCTGTCGAACACCCCCTCTCCGCCGGGGTGCGCACCCGGAAGGACTTCGTGATCGAGCTGATTGAGAGGGAGCACCGGCGCTATCTGGCGCTGCAGGAGAGCGATCCGGTCTTCCGGGTGGCCAGCCTTGGATGCGGCCCGGCCCGGGAGGTATCCGACTTCATCGAGCGGCAGAAGGGATGGCCAGGGCAGGTCGTGTTTACGCTGATCGATCAGGAGGACGAGGCCCTCTCCATCGCCTACCACCAGAGCCAGCGCCAGATCCAGGTCACCGGTGCCAACGCCGCCATCCAGTGCCTGAACCTCTCGTTCATCCAGGTGCTTCGGGACCCCTCCCTGGTGCCCATCGAGCACCCGCAGCACTTCATCTTTGCGACCGGGCTTTTCGACTACCTCCGCGAGTCGACGGCGCGGGTGCTCACCCGAGCCCTCTACGAACAGCTGGCGCCAGGCGGGCTGCTCACCATGGGCAACGCCGCTGGTCCCAACGAGCACTTCTGGCCTCCTGAGTTCATGTTGGACTGGACGATGCTGTACCGGACGCGCGAGGAGATGCTCCGGCTGGGTGAGCTGCTGCCCGACACGGCGGAACTGGACGTCGCAGTGGAGCCCGGGAAGGCGTACTACTTCCTCATCGTGAGGAAGCACTAGCCGGGGGTGGTACTCTTCTGGGTAGAGTCCGCATCGAGATAGTGGTGTTGCGGCGGCCCCGGCTGCTCGAGCTCAGAAAGGCGGTCGATGGAGCAAACGATCCTTTACGTTGATGACGACGCGGCCAACCTGACCGTCCTGCAGGCCGCGTGTGCCGACGAGTTTGCCGTGGTCACCGCCGAGAGCGCGGAGGTGGCCCTCGAGATCATGCGCCAGCACGAGATCGCCGTGCTCCTCGTCGACCAGCGGATGCCGGGGATGACGGGTGTCGAGCTCTTCGAGGCGACGCGCGAGCACCACCCCGACACGGTCAGGATTCTCATCACCGCCTACTCGGACCTCACCGACGCCATCAACGCGATCAACCGCGGTCAGGTACGGGGCTACCTTCGGAAGCCCTGGGAGCCGGAGCACCTGAAGGCCACTCTTCGCGAGGCACTCGAGGTGTACGAGACGAGAAGAAAGGTCCGCGAGCTGGAACAACGGCTGCTCGAGACCGAGCGCGTCTACTCGCTGGGCGTGGTCGCCGCGAGCGTGGCGCACGAGTTGCGGACCCCGCTCACGGCGTTGCTGACGACCCTCGACCTCGCCGACATGCGGCTCAAGGCCATGATCGACGGCCTGGGCTCCGGCCGGCCGATCGCTCCCAACGAGGTGGACTCGGTGAAGAAGGTCGTCGACCAGATTTCGCGGGCGAGGCAGGCGGTGGATCAGATCACCGAGATCACCTCCGGCATCGAGCTTTCCAACCGGCGGCGGGACGAGGAGAAAACCGCCGACATGAAGGAAGTGGCGAACCTCACTCTCAGGTGCGTCCGCGGCGAGCTCCTCAAGCGCGCCCAGATCCAGGTCGAGATCGAGCCCGGCCCACCGGTCGTGGGCTCCCCGAACAAGCTCGGGCAGGTCGTGATGAACCTGCTCATCAACGCGTTGCAGGCCCTTCCGGACCGCCCGCGCGGACAAAACGTCGTCTCGCTGCGCCTGCGGCCTGCCGGGGACTTCGTCCGTCTCGAGGTCGAGGACAACGGCTCGGGGATCCCACAGGACGTCCTCGGAAAGATCTTCGACCCGTTCTTCACCACCAAGGCGCACGGAGGCACAGGCCTCGGTCTCGCAATCTCAAAGCAGATCATCGAGGAGGTCCGAGGCCGCATATCGGTGGAGAGTGAGGTCGGCCGCGGCACGAGGTTCTCCGTGGAGCTGCCCGTGGCTCCCGCCGCAAAGGCCGTCACCGACTAGAGAAGAGCCGGCTCGGCCCGGTGTACAAGGCTGGTTGGCTCTTGCACGCCAGCAAGGCCTTACACGGCCAAACCCGGTGCCTTCGCAAGAATCGGTTGTCGCTGTGACCCCGCACACGACTCAGGCTGACGCCACGGCAGCCTTCGGCCGAGCAGCCACAAACAGAACCAGAAGCACAACGTCCACGACAAGGTGGACCCACCAGAAGGTGGCAATGGAACCAAGCGTGACCAGCGTGACGATGTAGGACCCTATGCCCAGGGCGTACCGCAGAATGCCCACGTCGAAAATCAGCTTGTACTTTGCCGGATCCTTGGAGGCCACGAAGAACATCACCCCGAAAACAAGCATCAGTCCACCGAACGGATGGATGTAGACGAGGGCTCCGGGGATGTACTCGAGCCCGAAGACCCTCGCTATCGACTCGCAGGCGAAAAAGGCTGGGAGCCCCCGGAAAACGAACTCGATGATAGCCGCGATAATCAGGACGATTTTGGCCAAGACGTCTTACCTCCTTCCCCTTCCCCTTTGGTTCGGCTCAATTTGGCATGCGGGGCCACAGCGACAAACCGAGTGGCGTCGTGAGAAAACTCCCCTCCTTTACGGGCCCTTCGACACGAGCGGCGTTCTTTTGCAAGACAATATGGAGTCCAGGTCAGCCATAGTCAACCCAGACGAAGCGGATCCTGATCGTTGAGGATCCGAGACAGGTAGTCAGGCAGCCCGAATACGGTTGCGGTTTCAGCTCGCGAAGCGACCCAGGTATGAGGCCAGCCGCCCCTCGTTGCTCTCGTCGAAGGCGGCGAAGACGACGCCCACGCCCGAGAACGGCTCGCTCGGCTCGGCGGTGCGGCGGACCACCCGCGCTCGGCCCCGGATGGGCTCGTGCGACCCGGGAAGCATCAGCTCGAAGGCCAGAACCGTTCCAGGGCGGAAGCTGTGGGAAAGGTCCAGCAGCATTCCGGTGGTCGAGATGTTGACCGTGCGGCAGTTGACCCCTTTTGCGGGCCGCTCGGCGACCTCCTGGATCCGGCTCGGGATGACGAGGGGGAGCCTCGGCGCCGTGCTGAACAGGCGGTCGAGAACCTCGGGTAGCCGCAACTCGACTTCCTCCCACGTCACCACCCGGTTCGCGCCGCGCCCCAGGTACATCTCGGCCTCGGCGCGGTAGCGCTCATGGGCGACCAGCACCACCGATGAGTTCCGGCAGGGGCACTCGGGCTTGCGGAGGGCGGCGAGGAAGGTGGACATCGGGGCGCCCCCCAGCGGGTAGGCCACGGCCAGTGCGTCGTAGTGGCCGATGGACGCCAGCTCGACCGCCTCCGACCAGTCGTCGGCCCCGACCGTGACGACAGCCTGGAGGGGGGTAAGCGCCTGGCGAAGCCGTTCCAGCCCAGTGGGTTCGAACCCAATCGGAAGGACGGTGTACCAGTCCGCAGACGAGTCCGTGTGCATGGTTCCCTCCGTCACAATAGCATTACTCTGACCGGCGGCGCCAGATGTAACCCTTCTCACACCGCAGCCCCCCACCGAGTAGCGGTGACGTGAACATTGTTGGGGTTTCCTACGTCTAATAGGGTGCGGACGGCGGGCACGGTGAGGGTTTTCGGCTACCGTGACCGTCAGGGTGACAGGGGGGTCCTATGGCGTACGTGCCGTCTGAAGTCAGCAGGGTCCGGCCATCAAAGCGCGGCCTGCGGGAGTTCTCGGTTCCCGTCATCCTCGATCACGGCGACCAGGCCCGCGTCGCGACGGTCGCCTTTGGGGGCTCCCCGCAAGTGGGCGATCGGTTCCACCTCGACGGCGCCACCTGGGAGATCACCAGGGCCAAGGATTTCCAGCGCGGGTACGTGGCTCGCCCCGTGAAGCCGGGGGTCTGCGTCCACTGATCGGGCGCGCAGTCCGGCACGGCCGAAAGATCGGCCTCAGCTCTTGGAGAGTGCCGCACGCAGGCGTCGAATCTGCTCCGCGTGCCCGTGGGCGTGCTGGGCGTAGATCTCGAGCCAGCGCTCGGCCGTGTAGAGCCCGATCTCGGTGTGCCACCCAGGCGCGCGCCACTCCTCGTCCGACATGGTCCTGAGAAGCTGTGTGGTGGTTGCGCGGGCGCTGCGAAGCGCGTCCAGCGCGGGCGATATGTCACGCGCGGCGTAGCGAAGCCGGGTGGCGAAGGCCTCCTGGTCGTACCCGTGGATGACGGGGCGTTCCTCGGCGAGCAGCCTGCGGAGCCGTATCGCCGAGGTCATCTCGCTGTCGGCGAGGTGGTGGACGATCTCCGCCGCGCTCCACTTCCCGGGAAATGCCCTTGTAGCCAGCTTGTCGGGTGGGAACCCTTCGAGGCTGCTCACGACCTCTGCGGTGCCCGAGGCGTACCGCTCGATGAGTGCGTCCCGTTCTTCCTTCGTCATGTGCCTCCCTGCGGGCCCGGGCCGCCGCTGCACCCGGGCGAGCCACGGTATTCTGCGGCATCGAAGCTACGAATCAAAGCCCTTCGGGGTTGCGCGCGCGGGCAAATTCGGGAAAGATTGCGCCCGGGAGGAGACCGTGACATCGGGGGGACCGTACAGGAGCCAGGTTGGCTTCGGCGGCGTCGGCGGCCTGGCCGGGCGCCCGCCGCGGGATCTCGTCGCGCTGCTCGCGGTGGTGTTTGTCACCTTCGCGCTGCAGTTCTTCGAGGCCACCGCGATCGTCCCAGCGGTGCTCCGCCTGACGCCTGCCGTCTGGCAGTTCGGTTTTGTCTGGCAACTGGCGACCTACGCCTTCTCGGGGGTGGGTGGGCCGAGCCTCTGGATCGTGCTCGAGCTCTTCATCGTCTACTGGTTTGGCGCCGACGTGCGCGCGCGGCTTGGACCCAGGGGCTTCTGGAAGCTGCTGGCCTGGGCCGTGCCGGGTTCCGCCGTGGTTGCCATGGCGACCGAGATCGCCGCGGAGGCGGTTGCCGGGCAAGGACCCACCCCGTTCCCGTTCCAGCTCATGCAGGGCCAGCGGGTGCTGATGACGATTCTGGTGGCCTCCTTCGCGGTCCTCTACAAGGACGCCACGATCCTCGCCTTCTTCGTGCTGCCGCTGCGGGCCCGCTGGTTCCTGTGGCTCGGAATCCTGATCGGTTTCGTGGCGTATCTGGGCACCAAGGACCTCGCCGGCTTTTTCGGGATCTGCGCTGCGACGGGGATCAGCGTGCTGGTTCTCTCGCGCCGCGGGACGAGGAGCAGGCTGCGCACCCGGTGGCTGGAGTGGCGCCGCAAACGCCTCACGCGCAAGGTGGACCGATTGGCGAGGAAGCGCGGGCTGTACGTGGTGGACCGTGACGACGGGCCGGGGGGTCCGACGATCAACTAGGCGAGCGCGACGTTCCGGTCAGGCTCGAGGCCGTTTACACCGAGTGCCGCGGGCCCCCGAGCCTACTCGATCAGCCCTGGACGGCCTCGAGGAAGCGCTGGGCGCCGACCGACCCGAGCCTGCTCAGGAAACGGTCGCCCTCCTTCAGGCTCTCACGCCTCACCCGGGCCAGCAGGAGCCCACCCAGCACGACGAGTGAGCCGGCCGCGAAGCCGAGGACGAAGATGAACAGATCCGATTCGATACCCATGGCGACCCCCCGACCCCTCCCTGCCCCTGCGTGCCGCTCCGACGAAGCAGGGATCTGGGATCAGTCGCAGTCTCCAACGGCCGCCCTTCCCGAGAAATTCCCTGGCGATGTCTAATGGGAGCAAGGAAATAGGCCTCCCGGCCACTGAAGACCACCCTCGCTTCTGTTATGATTTATCAGTAATGTTGGAGAAGACCCCGATCAAGGAGCGCCGCCGGCACCCGCGTCACCCGGTTGACGACGTGAAGGGAACCTTACACTTCAGCTCCGGCGCAAAGATCATCAACATGAGCCTCACCGGGGTGGCGGTGGAGACCGACACCCAGGCGCGAGTCGGCCGCTCCTACTCGTTGACCCTCAAGCACGGCACCGACTTCGTGCTCAAGCTATTCGGGACCGTCGTGTGGTGCCACTTGCGGGGAATCCGAAAGACCGACGGGGGCGACACCAGGAGCGTGTACCACGCCGGCTTCCGGTTCGACGACATCCTGACCGAGAAGGCGCAGGAGCTGACCCGCTTCCTGGAGGCGACGGCCATCATCGCCCTGGACACCAGGATCTCCGGCCGCTTCAAGCTCAAGCTCACGGAGCCGGTGGATCTGGACACCGAGTACCCCTTCGTGGTCAAGACCATCAGCGCTTCGGGACTCCTCCTCGAGACCGAGACGGCACCGCCCGAGGGAAGCATCTTCGACATGGAGTTCCACCTGCGCGGCGCCGTGCTCCAGACCAGCGGCCGCATCGTCCACGCCCGGGAGGTGAACGACCCTAAGACGGGCCGGATCACACAGATCGGGGTGGAGTTCGTCGAGAGTGCCGAGGCGGACCGGCGGGCGATCGAGGAGTTCATCGCGCGCCAACTGCACTAGCCGGGCGGCGTTTCAGCAGATCACGGCGAGCGCTGTGCCGGCTCCTTCGGGCGTCCCCGCGCCACCCTGACTATTCATCCAGCGGACGTGGCTGCGGTCCCGGTACGATCCCTGCAATGTCCGAATCCACCCCAGGCTCACGGCCCGGGCGCTCCTGCTTTTCGGTCTTTCGCTGGACGCGCCGGTCAGCCTTGTCCTTCTGTCTCTGTTGGCGGGCTCGCTCGCGCTCCCGCTTGGTGATCGAAGCTCCACGGTTGGTACCCAAGGCCACCTCCGCAGCCGCGTTGCTCCGGACGCGCGCCACTCCCACATCGAAACGCCCGGCGCTTGGAAGCTACCACGCGCCCGGAAGAAAAGCGACCGTGGGCGAATTCCCCGAAGCCGATGGGTCCGCGGAAGCGGTCAGTCCAGCGGAGAGGCCCCGTCCCCCCGCCTCAGGTCGCCGCCGCGACCAAGCGGTCCCGCCGACGCCTCAACCAGACAGGCCACTCAAAAGGGGCTCGCAATCGTGAGCTCGGAGGCACGCCGGCTTGACGTGGATGCGACTCTGTCTTAACCTTGCGGCGTAAGGGAGGTCAACCATGAGGAAGTTTCTGTTCTGTCTGATCACGGCTCTTGCTGCCCTGGTGTTCGTCTCCGGGGGGTGGGCGCAGCAGCTCGACCTGTCGCGCCCCAGCCCCAAGGCCACGGTCACCCAGACCGTGGGGCTCACCGACGTCACCATCATGTACTGCCGGCCCAGCGTCCGCGGGCGCGCGATCTGGGGCGGGCTCGTCCCCTACGACCAGGTGTGGCGGACCGGGGCCAACGAGGCCACCACGATCACATTCGCCGACGACGTCACGATCGAGGGCACGACGCTGCCCGCCGGCACCTTTGGCCTGTTCACGATCCCGGGCAAGGACGAGTGGACCGTGATCTTCAACAAGGGGGCGAAGCAGTGGGGCGCCTACGAGTACAAACAGGACCAGGACGCGCTGCGGATCAAGGTGAAGCCACAGCCCGCGGTGTTTCAGGAGCTGATGACCTTCTCCTTCCCTGCCGTCTCGACCGAGTCGGCACAGGTCGCACTCAACTGGGAAAACGTCCAGGTGGCGTTCACGTTCAAGGTAGGCACGATCGACAAGGTGCTTGCCGCGGCCCGCAAGGCGATCGATGACTGGCGCCTCCCCTACCGCGCCGCCACCTTTTGCCTCGACAACAACGTGAACCTCGCCGAGGCCAGGGGCTGGATGGACAAGTCGATCGCCATGAAAGAAACGATGTACAACCTGGCCGGAAAGGCGCGCTTTCTCGCCCTCGACGGCAAGAAAGCGGACGCCATCGCTCTCGCCAAGAAAGCGATCGCGGTCGGCAAGGCCGCCGACCCCAAGGCCGACACCGTGATGGTGGACAACCTGATCGCGGAGTGGGAGAAATGACGTCGGGCCGCCTGCGGGCAGCCCGACGTCATCCCG
>JALHTD010000191.1 GCA_022865555.1 Thermoanaerobaculaceae bacterium
CGCGCGTCGATCCCGAAGCCCGTGCCTCCGGACCTCGAGGCGGTCGAGCGTCTGCTCGGAGAGCCACGCTCCTGAGCCTTTCAAGCGGCGGTGGGGCCAGGTGCGCCTCTGGCGAGTCAGGGCTCACTGCTTCTCCAGCGACAGGCTCGAGGCGTGCAGGTGGACGATCAGCCACTTCCCGGAGCGCTTCTGCAGGACCAGGGTTCGGCGCGAGACCACCTCCTCGCCTTTAAGGTGGAACGTCACCACGGCGACGTTGCCGAGGAGCTGAATCTTCGTGCCCACGGGAATCATGTTCATGTAGGGCGGTCCGGGCTCGCGCTTCCGCACCACCTCGAAGAATGCAGCGAACGCCGTGGCGATCTGCTGCCGGTCCTCGAGACGGAGGGGGAGGCTCGCCAGCGGGAAGAACAGCGTCGCGTCGGGGGTGAAGAAGCCGATGAAGGCGGTGACGTCGGCGCCGTTCAGCGCCTCGATGAAGCCATCGACCACCTTCTGCACCGCCGCTTCGTCCGCAGGTGCTGCCTGGGGTGGGGCTGCGTTCGCCACCGCGGGCACGATCGCCACGAGCACGGCAAGAGCCACCAGAAGACCCGGAATCCCCGCTGAATCTCTTCTCACGCGTCTGCTCATGGTTTTCTCCCGTCTGGCATCGCGCCAGGGTACCTCCGGGTGCCGGGCGGCGAAAGGGGAAGCCGTTCAGGCAGCCTGGACCACGACCGCGGTGCCGTAGCACACCATCTCGGTAACGCCCTGCATCAGCTCCGTGGCGTCGTAGCGAACGCCCACCACCGCGTTGGCGCCGAGTTGCTCGGCGTGGGCGATCATCATCTCGAAAGCCTCGGCGCGGGTCTTCTCGCACAGCTCGGTGAACAGCGAGATGTTGCCGCCGGCGAGAGTCTGCAGCGCGCCGCCGATCGTCCCGAAGATCGAGCGCGATCGCACGGTTATCCCCCGCACCACGCCGAGGTTTCTCGTCACCCGGCAGCCCGGCAGGTCGAACGCCGTCGTCGTCATCGCGTGGTTCATGAGCCTCCTCCCGTTCGCTGCATCGGCTCTGAGGCGCCTGCCCCGACGAAGCTTCAGATGCGGAGGCTCTCGACCGCTTCGAAAAAGGCACCCAGCTTGGCCCGGTCACGGAGCCCGTCCGTGCGCACGCCGGGGCACACGTCCACGCCGAAAGGGCGGACCTGTCGAATGGCGTCCGCCACGTTCTCCGAGTTCAGCCCGCCCGCGAGGAAGACCGGAACGCCGACCCGGTCGCGGATCTCACGGCTGACGGCCCAGTCGTGGGTTCGCCCCGTACCCCCGAGCTCCTTGGTGGCCGACCTGGTGGTGCCGGAGTCCAGGAGAATGCCGTCGACGTGCGGGGCCACCCGCAGCGCCTCGGCCAACGCCCCCTCGTCGCGGACGTGGACCACCTGAACGATCGAGATCCCGGGCAGGGCTCCGCGGAGGTCGTCCAACGTCCCGGTTTGCATGCGGTCGCAGAGCTGGAGCGTGTTGACGCGGCACCTCCTCTGCTGCGCGGCTATCCCCGCCGCATCCTGCCGGCTCGTGAGCAGAAACGACCCGACGGCGGGGGGCAGCGAAGCCGCGATCTCGGCGATCAAAGCCTCCGGGATCACCCCCGGTCCGCTCGGCATCTCGGACACCAGACCGACCGCGGAGGCGCCTCGACCAATGGCGACCCAGGCCTCCTCGACGCTCGCTATGCAGCAGATCTTCACCCTTGTCATCGCCATGGTCGCTCGTGCCCTTCCGCTCCCCGGCCCGGCCAACCTTCCGGCCCGAACAGGGCCTCAAGACTGCCGGAATCCCTGCCAACTATAGGACATGGCGCGGGCGACGAGGTTCTGAAAATATACTCCTTCTCATGATCTCGGCCGGTCTTGACAACGCTCCCTAACGGCGTAGCCTGACCCCAAAGTGGCCAAACTCGTGAGCTCGGTCTTTCTCGAAAACCATAGGTGGGAGGAAGGGAGGAGTTTCATGCGGCATCTCTGGAGAGTTGTTCTGGGTCTGCTTTGTTTCAGCGTGTGCTTCGCGCCCGGCGCGCTTGCCCAGTCGCAGGCGACGACCGGGGTCATCGAGGGCACCGTCGTCGATGAAACCGGTGGCGTACTTGCCGGCGCGACGGTCTCGATCAAGAACACCGACACCAACTTCGAGAAGGTGCTGACCTCGGGCCCGGACGGTCGGTTCCGGAGCGTTCTGCTCCCCCTCGGGCCGTACCGGGTCACGGTCACCCTCGCGGGCTTCACCAAGCTGGTGCGGGAAGGCCTCACCCTGGCGGTCGGCCAGTCACTCAACCTCAGATTGGCCCTGCAGGTCTCGGCGGTCAGCCAGGAGGTGCTGGTCACGGCGGCGAACCCGGTGTTCGAGACGACGCGCGCCGAGGGCTCGACCACCATCGATCAGAGGGCGGTCGCCAACCTCCCGAACAACGGCCGTAACTTCCTCGACTTCGCGAAGCTGACGCCGAGCGTGTCCATCGTTCAAGGCCCCGACGGCGACGAGATGACGATCAACGGCCAGAAGGGGATCGCCAACAACGTCTCCGTCGATGGTGCCGACTTCAACAACCCGTTCTTCGGCGAGCAGCGCGGCGGCCAGCGAGCGCCGTTCACGTTCAACCTCGACGCGGTCAAGGAGGTCGTCGTGGTGACCGACGGCGCTAACGCCGAGTTCGGTCGCTCGTCCTCCGGCTTCGTCAACGTCGTCACCAAGTCGGGCACCAACGACGTCCACGGCAGCTTCCACGTTCATTACAAGTACCAGGGCCTCGCCTCGGCGCCGATCAACAAGGACGGCTCGACCGGCGAGAAGTACGACTTCGACCAGCTTCAGTACTGGGCCACCCTGGGCGGCCCGGTCATGAAGGACAAGCTCTTCTACTTCATCTCTGGCGACCTCCAAGACGCTAGCTCGACCAAGCAGATCGACCCCAACCGGATCGAGCAGCGCGTGGTCGACTACTTCGCCAGCCTCGGCAGCCCCGACGAGAACGGGTCGATCGCGCGCGGTAACGACGCCCAGGTTGCCCTCGGGAAGTTGGACTGGCTGATCACGCAAAACCACCTGGCGACGGTGCGCGCGACCTACACGAAGTCCCACCAGCCGAACGGCACGTTCGACGTGGACTCGTGGGGACGCAGCGCCAACGCGATCGAGAACGACGACTCCAGGGCGCTCAGCGGGACCCTCATCTCGACGTTCTCGGACACGCTCCTCAACGAGTTCCGGTTCCAGTTTGCCAAGGAGAACAGACCGCGGCCGTACAACGGCCCGGACATCACCGGCCAGACGCGGCCGCTGCCCGACACCGCGTTCGACTTTGTCAGTGCCTACCGGTTCGGCGAGCCGTTCTTCATACCGGTCGACTACTACGACACCCGCGTGCAGTTCAACGAGAACCTCACGATCATCACGGGGGCTCACGAGGTCAAGGTTGGGTTCGAGTACAACCACGTGAACTCGTCGCAGGTCTTCCGGGGGTTCATGAACGGCCGCTACATCTTCAGCTCCACCGACGGCTTTCTGAACTACACGCAGAACCCCAACTACGTGGAGTGCTCCGACGGCTCCTCTTCGGCGACCGGGATCTGCCCGGCGGGTACGAACATCACCGGTCCGGTTCTCTGGTTCCTCCAGCAGGCCGGCGTCGGGGACATCACACCCGAGGAGGGGGGGACCCAGTCGATCAACCAGTTCGAGCCTGCCGTCTTCATCCAGGACAAGTGGACGCCGGCGCCCAACTTCACCATTCAGTTTGGGCTCCGGTATGAGCAGGAGATCGAGCCCGACCCGATCACCCCGCCCAGTGAGGTGTTCTACGCCCCATTCATCGGCAAGACCGTGAACGGGCAGGCGTTCCCGTCCGACGGCACGATCCCGTCCGACAAGAAGATGTGGCAGCCGCGCCTGGGCATCACCTGGGACCCCGCCAACGATGGGAAGACGGTCATTCGGGCGAGCGGCGGCATCTTCTACGCGCGCATCCCCGGCCTCTACCTCGCCTCGGCCCGCTCGACCAACGGCAGTCGCTTGCAGGGCATCTTCCGCAATAGCGCTCTCACCCCGTTCCTCGGACCCGTCCCGGCCTACCCCAACCTGCTCCCGCAGTCGTCCGTCGAAGTCCCCGACCACCCTGACGTCTACATCTTCGACAAGAACTTCCGAAACCCCAAGACGACCTCATTCTCGATCGGCGTTGACCGGGCGATCACCGAGGACCTTGCCGTCTCGCTCAAGGCCAACTACGCCGACACCACACAGTTGACCCGGTACATCAACACCAACGACCCGCTGCTGGGTTCCAACTGGAGCACCGGCCTCCCCGACGCCTCGGGCGGGAACACCAACGGCGTCACCACGCTCTGGACCGCGGAGTCCACCGCCAAGAGCAGGTACTGGGGCGTGACCCTCGGCCTCCTGAAGAAGTGGAGCGACAACTACCAGTTCCAGGTCTTCTACACCTACTCACAGGACAAGTCCGACGACGACAACGAGCGCGACCCGTTCAAGCTGCTCTACGCCAAGGTCACGGACCTTGGCGCCGAGTACAGCTACTCCGACCGCCACCAGCGCGACCGCTTCAACGGCATCTTCCTCTGGACAGCGCCAGGCAACATCAACGTCAACGTCCGCTACTCGTACCGCTCGGCCCAACCGATGTCGCTCAAGGCCGACGGCACGCCCGCCAACACCCCGCAGGACCGCTGCTCGGCGCTCACGGCGGCCGGAGGGTGCACCGCGGACTCGACGGTCACCCAGCGCAACCTCGGCCACAAGGACAACAAGTACTCATCGCTGGACTTCAGCCTCTCGCGGCCGTTCCCGGTCGGCGGCATGGTGATCGAACCGATCCTCGAGGTCTACAACCTGTTCAACAGCAAGAACCTCCGTAAACCGGAGTCGGGGAGCCTGATCTTCAACTTCGACGGAACCGTGCAGAGCGGTCTCGGCGACCCGCGCCAGGCGCAACTCGGCGTCAGGTTGACCTTCTAGTCGCGCAGAAGAGATGTGAGGAACCGAGGGGGAGGGGTTGCCCTCCCCCTCGGTCTTTCGCGTCACCGGCGGGCGGTGCCCCATGCCAGCGGCGGAGCGCCTCAGCACCCGTTAGCAGGTAGGGCGCTTACCTGGGCTGGGCCGCGGGCGTTGCCCCTCGCAGGTTGGCGAACTCGTCGCCGGGCAACCAGGCCGGCATCGCGTCCGCCTGGGCGACCGCGAGGCCGGCCAGGAACCCGAGTTGCGTGTCCTCGATCATGCCGTCGAAGTTCCAACTCGAGCTGTACTCGTCGCTGGGCTGGTGGTAGTGGGCGTTGTTCCACTCCTCCGTGACCTTCTTCCCCCATCCCGGCTCCCGACCGACGTAGTCGAGGCCGCCCTTGAAGTAGAGCCCCGGCACACCGACTCTGGCGAAGCTGAAATGGTCGGAGCGGTAGTACATGCCACGGTCGGGGAACGCCTCGTCGGTGACCACCCGCCCTTGCATCGCCGCGACGGCCTCCGCCACCTGATCGAGGGTGGACTTCCCCTTGCCCACCAGCTCCACGTCGCGGGTTCGGCCGAAGATGTTTCCGCCGTCGAAGTTGACGTCTGCGGCGATCTTCTCAACCGGGAACGTGGGGTGGGCGGCGAAGTAGGCCGAGCCCAGCAGCCCGGACTCCTCGAGGGTCACGATCGCGAACAGGACCGTGCGCCGCGGGCGCTGAGGCAGCGCCATGAACGCCTTGGCGGTGGCGAGTACCTGCGCGACCCCGGTCGCGTTGTCTACCGCGCCGTTGTAGATCGCGTCACCCTTGGCATCGGGCTTGCCGATACCGAAGTGGTCGTGGTGGGCGGAGAAAACCACGACCTGCTCCTTCAGCTTCGGATCGCTGCCCGGGATCATGCCGAGGACGTTGGCGGTCTCCCCGCGGGTGAGCGTGTTGGTGAGGTCCAGGGAGGTCCGGATACCGAGCGGGACGGGCCTGAACTCGCGGCTGCGCGCCTTCGACACGAGAGCGTCGAGGTCGAACCCGGCGAGTGCGACCAGTCGCCGCATCGCATCTTCGGTCGTCCACGCCCGCACCTTGACCCGCCGCTCGCCCGCGTCCGGCAACTCTACCTGCTCACCGGTCCAGGAGTTCTGGACGACCTGCCAGCCGTAGCCCGCCGACGGCGTCGTGTGGATGATGATCGCCCCCGCGGCGCCGACCCGCTCCGCGCTCTCGAACTTGTACATCCACCGCCCGTAGTAGAGACGGCGCTTGCCGGCGAACAGCGCGGGGTCCCAGTCGGGGTCGTTGTTCATGACCACGAGCATCTTGCCCCTGAGGTCGGCGCCCTTGAAGTCGTCCCAGTTGTACTCGGGTGCCTGGATGCCGTAACCCACAAATACGAGTTCCGTCTCGGGGATGGACACCTCCGGCGCCTGCACACCCGTGGCGGCGATGAACTCGTCCCAGAAGCGCAGCGAGAGCGCCTTGCCACCGGCGCGGAAGTTCCACGCCTGCGGTGCGTGGGTCGTGATCCCGACGATCTCGAAACGCTGTTCCCAGCCGCCGCCCGGGCCCGCGGGTTCCAGTCCGAGCAGTTCCATCACGCTCGCCACGTAGTTCCGCGCCAGGACGTCACCCGGGTGCGCCGCCCCGCGACCCTCCAGCAGGTCATCGGCGAGGAAGCGGGTCGGCCCCTCGAGGGTGCCCCTGTCGATCACCCTCGCGGCAGCCTGTGCACCCGGAGGCAGGTCGAGGGCGGGCGGAGCCGCCGACGCGCTGCCCACCGCAACGATCATGAGAGCCACCACCACTGTGAGGTTTCGCACCATGCCGTCGCCTCCCCGTGACTCGCATACTTTAGCAGGCCAGTGGAATGGTCTCCCGTCGGGCCCACGACCCGGCGAAAGGCACTTCCCAAAGGGGGTGAAGGTATCCTGAAAGCAGTGGCAGACACGGGACCTCCCGCGTGAAGACGGTCTCCTCGCTCCTGCTCCCGGTCGGGCTGCTGGTGCTCACCGCGCTCGCGGTGAACTTCCCCGGGCCACCGCCGGAGCAGTTGACGTCGTTCCTGCGCGTCTACCCCTGGGTCGTTTGGGCGGTCGGGGTGCTGCTCGGTCTGCGCTTTCGCCGCGGGCGGGTCGTCTTCGCCCTTCTCGCGCTCGCGCTCGCCGACCGCGTGCTCGAGCGGTTCCACCCCGGGGCCGCCTCAGAGGGCGCCGCGCGTTTCGCCTTCGCCGCGACGGCTCTCCTGCTGCCGCTCAACCTCGCGTGGCTGTCGCTGGCGCACGAGCGCGGGACGCTCACGCCGCGCGGCCTTCTTCGGTTCTCCCTGGTCCTCGCTCAACCCCCGCTCGTGGCGTTCCTGTGGCTGTCCTACCACCCCGGCCTGGCGGCCCTGCTGGAGCGTCCCTTCCTGCCGGCCGCCCTCGTCCCGGCCGCGCGCCTGCCCCACCCCGCGGTGCTGGCCTTTGCCTTTGCGTTCGTGGCGACGGCGGTGGCGTGGGCGCGCCGGCGCACCTTTCTCGAGATCGGGTTCTTCTGGGCGGTGGCGGCGTCGTTCGTCGCGCTCGCCACCGGGTGGCAGGCCACGACCACCTACCTCGCCACGGCCGGTTTGATCCTCGTGATCGCCCTCGTGGAGGCGACGTTCGCGATGGCCTATCGAGACGGGCTCACCGGGCTCCCCGCCAGGCGCGCCTTCGACGAGGCGCTCACCAAGCTCTCCGGCCGCTACTCCATTGCGATGGTGGACATCGACCACTTCAAGGCCGTCAACGACAGGTACGGCCACGACGTCGGCGACCAGGTGCTGCGCATGGTGGCGAGCAGGATCTCGACGATCGACGGTGCGCGCGCCTTCCGCTTCGGCGGGGAGGAGTTCGCCCTGGTCTTCCCCAACAAGTCGCGCACCGAGGCCGCGGCGGCACTGGAAGTGAAACGAAAGGAGATCGCGAACGATGGCTTTGCCCTGCGCGGAGAGGACCGTCCAAAGAAGAAGCCGAAGCGCGTCGAGCCGCCTACTACGGGGACCGCCAAGGCGCCGATCACGGTCAGCGCGGGGGCGGCCGAGCAGGGTGGCCGCTTCCTGAAACCCGAGGATGTCCTGCGGGCTGCCGACGAGGCGCTCTACCGCGCCAAGCGAACGGGCCGCAACCGCGTCTGCACCTGATGCCCTTGTCGGGGGAGGTGTTACCCTTTCTCCACGCGCTCCCGCACGTCGGGCCCGCAACCCCTGCGCAGCGGCCCGGGGCGGAGTTCGGGACTGGAGCCTGCTTGAAGAGGACAATGCTCATCAACGCACAGCGCCCCGAGGAGGTGCGCGTCGCGATCATGAGGGGCGACACGCTCGACGGCTACCAGGTTGCGGTGGCCGAGGCTGGCCTCGCTCGCGGCAACATCTACCGCGGCCAGGTGGCCAACATCAACCCTGCGCTGAACGCCGCATTCGTGGACTTCGACGCCGAGCGGGACGGCATGCTGCCGGCGCACGACGTGGTCGCCCAGGCGTACCACCACAAGCCGCCCACCGGCGAGAGCGCCCCCCGTATCGAGAGGGTGCTCGAGCGGGGGCGGTCGATCCTCGTGCAGGTCACCAAGGACCCGTCCGGCTCAAAGGGGGCAGCACTCACCACCAACCTGAGCCTCGCCGGCCGCTACCTCGTCCTGATGCCGTTCGACGAAACGCGCGGCATCTCGCGCAAGGTCGAGGAGGAGGAGATCCGCGCCGCCATGCGTGAGCAGGGTGACAAGCTCACCGTCCCCGAGGGATTCGGCTTCATCCTCCGGACCAACGCGCTCGGGCAGACCAAGGCCACCCTCAGCAAAGACCTCGCCGGCCTGCTGCGACTGTGGAAGCGGGTCAAGACCGAGGCGTCCCAGGGTAAGGGGCCACGCCTTCTCTACTCCGACCAGGACCTCGTCGTGCAGGCCCTGCGCGACTACCTCGACAGCTCGATCGAGGAGGTGCTGGTCGACGACGACGAGGTCTTCGAGAGGGCCGAGGCCTACATGCACGCCTCGATGCCGCGCGGCAAGACCCGCCTCGTGCGCTACACGGACCGCATGCCGCTGTTCTCGCGCTTCGCCGTCGAGCCTCAGATTGACAGCATCTACGCGCGCACCGTGGCGCTCCCGGGTGGCGGCTCGATCGTCATCGACGCCACCGAGGCGCTCACCGCCATCGACGTGAACTCGGGCAAGGCCTCTCGCGGCCCCTCTCAGGAAGAAAGCATCTTCGCCGTGAACCTCGAAGCCGCGGCCGAGGTCGCGCGCCAGCTCCGTCTGCGCGACATCGGTGGGCTCGTGGTGGTTGACTTCATCGACATGCGCTCGCGAAAGCACGAGCACGAGGTGGAGAGAGCTCTGCGGGAGGCAATGAAGGCGGACAAGGCGCGGTCGACCGTAGGCCGGATCAGCCCGAACGGCTTGCTCGAGATCAACCGCCAGCGCATCAAACAGGCGCTGCAGCTGCGCACCCACCGTTCCTGCCCGACCTGCGGCGGCACGGGAAACATCCCGTCCCCCGAGTTCGTGGGCGTGAACCTGCTGCGCCGCATCGAGGCACGCGCCGCCGGCGGCCACCTGGGTGGTGTCCGCGTCGGGCTGCACCCCGAGCTCGCGGACGCCATTCAGAACTTTCGCCGCCACGACATCGCTGCGCTCGAGCGCGAGTTCGACATGCGCATCGAGATCATTGCAATGACCAGCCTGCACCGCTCCGACGAGAAGATGGAGTGGATCGAGCGCGAGGCCGGCGATGCGGTGTTGCGGCCCCTCCCTGTAGTGACCGCTGCGGATGTTGCGACCGCGGCGCCGGAACAGCCTGAGGAGGCTGTGCCGCCGAAAACGGGCGAGAAGCGGCGCAAGCGGCGCCGCGGCGGACGTCGGCACAAGAAGTCAGGTGGGGTGTCTTCCGTCGGGGCCGAGGAGTCAGCAGGCGGCGAGGTATCCGAGAACGGCCCGGCAGTGAGCGCGGAGGAACCCTCGCCCCCGGGTGCGGGCACCAAAGCGAAGAAGCGGCGCCGCCGCCACCGCCGCGGAGGCAAGGGCGCTGCGGCCGACACCCAGAGCCAGGGGGACTGAATCCATGGCAGTCAACCAGTCGTTCGACATCACCACCGGCTGCGATCTCCAGGAGGTCGACAACGCGGTCAACCAGACGCTCAAGGAGCTCGCCCAGCGCTTCGATTTCAAGGGCCTCAAGATCGGCGTGGAGCTGCGCCGCAAGGAGAACCTGCTCGTGCTCACGGCGCCGGACGAGTTAAAGCTGAAGGCGATCTGGGAGGTGCTCCTGGGCAGGATGACCCGCCGCGGCGTGCCGGTGAAGAACCTCAAGGCCGGTGCGATCCAGCCGGCGGCCGGGGGCACCGTCCGCCTCGACGTCACGCTGCAGCAGGGGATCCCCGACGAGGCCGCGCGGGCCATCGTGAAGTTCGTCAAAGAACGAAGGTTCAAGAAGGTGCAGGTTGCCATCCAGGGCGACCAGGTGCGCGTTTCCTCCCCTTCTCGAGACGAGCTGCAGGGCGTCATGGGCGCGCTGAAGGCAGAGGATTTCGGGGTCGAGCTCAGTTTCGGCAACTACCGCTCCCAATAAGAGGGCGCCCCGGCGTCGGCGCGGCCGCAAACTAAGGTATCGTTGAAGTGTGGCTAGACCGTGGGCGGCGGGTGTGATCGTGGCACCGGGTCCGACCGCTTCCGGGTCGATGCCAGCCGAGTAAGACGATGGCGGTTTCCGGCAACCTCCGCACGATGCCCTTCCCGGACCTGATGGAGTGGATCTCCATGGGTCGGAAGACCGGCACCCTTGTCATCAAGGGACAGAGGTTCACCAAGAGGATCCTCTTCCAGAAGGGGACGGTGTCGGCGGTGACGTCGAACAACCCGCGCGAGCATCTGGGCTACTACCTGGTGGGGTGGGGCATCCTCTCCGAGGAGGAGCTCGAGCAGCTCCTCGACCGGCAGAAGGAGCAGCACGTCATGCTTGGCGAGCTCCTGGTTCAGACCGGCAGGCTGGGCCGCACCCATGTTGACCACATGGTCCGAATCAAGACGGAGGAGACCATCTACGACCTGATGCTGTGGCAGGAGGGCGAGTTCTTCTTCCTGGACGACGTCCAGCCGCGGAGGGACTTCAAGGAGCTCGACCTGCCGGTGAACCACTTCATCTTCGAGGGCGCCCGCCAGGCGGACGAGCGGCGGCGCATCACCGAGCTGATACCAGATTCCGACCACATCCCCAAGATCTGCCGCGCCCTCGACGAGACACAGCTGACAGCGACCGGCCTCGCCGTCCTCAAACAGATCGACGGCGCCAGGAACATCGAGGAGATCGCTCTGCGCTGCCACGTGCCCGAGTTCCCGGTGCTCGCTTTCGTCTACCAGGGTTTGCAGAACGGCGTCTTCGAGCTGCTGCCGCCGGTCAGGACCGCGCGCCGGCTTCCCGGCTTCCAGCGCTCCAGCTGGCAGGACCGTGTCCTGCAGGCGGAGAACAGCATGGCCCTTGGAGACACCCTCGACGCCTACCGCAAGGTCGTCGAGCTTCGGGAGAGGCACCCGACCGTCAGCGCCGCAATCGAGGCGGCGGATGCTCTCGAGCAGGAGATCGCAAGGGAGGCCGACAAGCTCCAACTCCCTCCGTCGACGGTGCTCGAGCTGGCGCTGGCGCCCAAGGACATCGTTCAGCTCAAGTGCGCCCCCGAAGAGGGCTTCGTGCTCTCGCGCATCAACGGGATGTACACGGTCGCTCAGGTCCTCACGCTCGTGCCCGGGGTCAAGCTCTACAACCAATTGATCCTCCACAACCTGCTTCAGCGCGGCGTAATCAAGCTGCGCGAGTCGCAGGAGGTTGTGAAGCACCCCGGCATGCGCCAGCCGAAGAAGAGCTAGCCCCTCGCCGCGTCGGCGCCGGACGTGCCGATTACCGCCGCCGTTGCAGCTGCAGGTTGGCAATCACCGTGGCACCGTGGTCGCCGAGCGCCGCCAGGAAGCCTTCCGGGTCGCGAGGGTTCAGGAAGAACCTGCCGTCGCCCTCCAGGAGCACACCGTCGTTGCGGGCCGAGGCGAGCGAGGTCGTGGCCATCGTGTCCAGCATCCAGGAGCCGACGTTGTACCCTGGTAGAGCCAGTCCCGACAGCCTTGCGCCCAGGAGAGGCCTGTGCCTGAAGGCGCGCACACCGGCCAGGGGAATCCGCCGGCGAGAGAACAGCGTGCTCACCTCGAGGGCTCCGTCACCCACCTTGTAGCGCAGCCGGGAGGGTGCCACGAAGAACACCGTCACCAGCGCCAGCACAACAAGCGTCAGAACAGCGAGGACCAAGATCAGAGTGAACCACCATGACTGGGTGCGCTTGCCGGGGGGTGCGAAGGTGGACGGGCTCCCATTTTCCACCGCCTTCAGGAAAGCGTCCCGATCTGACGGGGTCACCACCACCGGGTGCGTTTCCCCGCGCGCAACGATCAGCACCGCGTTCTCCGAGCAGTCGGACACCTGCCACACCTCACCGAGCGTGGGGTAGCTGAAGAACCCGACGCAGTAACCGGGCCTCTCGGTGCCGAAACGCAGGGAGCCGTCGTGGAGCCATTCGGGACGCGCCAGGTTCACGCGTGCCAGCATGATCGCCTTATCGAGCTGCGAAGAGCCGAGGGAGCTCGAGATCGTCAGCATGCCGCCGTCGATCCGATAGCTGATCACGGGCGCCCGCAGCAGCGTGAACATCAGCCACAGCAGCGGCAGGCCGAGCGCGGACAGCATGATGGAAAACCACAGACGTGCCGGGCCAGTGGCCGGCACCGGCAGGAAAACGCGCGGGGTATTCTCTGTCATGGCGACTCCCGGGTGACAGTCTACCGCGCCGACGAGGCTGTGCCCATGTCCCGCCCCCACAGTCAGGCGAGGTCGCGCACGGCGGCACAACCCGGCTCAGACAAGGGTCAGCTCCATGAACGCCGCACCCTCGACCGGGTTGGGGCGGTAGGGCTCGATCGGCCTGAAGCCGAGCGCGCGGTAGAGTGCGATCGCCTCCTGCATCCAGGGCAGCGTGTCGAGCCGCATACGAGGGTAGCCGCACTCCCGGGCACGCTCGATCGCGGCGACCGCCAGCCGCTTGCCCAGGCCCTTTCCGCGGAACTGGTGACGGACGTAGAGCCGTTTCATCTCGCAAATCCCTTCCCCGAAGGGGCGCATCGCCACACATCCGGCAAGCCGTCCATCGCAAATCGCCAGCAGCAGCGCGCCTCGCGGTGGCGCGTACTCCCCCGGCAGCTCCGCCAGCTCCCGCGCGAAGTCCTGGAACGAGAGATCCACGCCAAGCGAGGAGGCGTACTCCCTGAACAGCTCCCGGGCCTGGCCGACGGCCTCGTCACCGTCGGCGGGAACGATCTCGATTGCGCTTCTGCGCCGTAGCATCGCCCTCCCCACCGGGCGCATCTTGCCACAAGACTGGCGAGTCAGTTACGGTCGGGACGGCGGGGAAACCGCCGCTCGTTGCCGGGGCCGATGCGGCTCACGGGCGCACCTCCTCGATTCGATCGGCCCGCAGGAACCAGAGCTCGAAGCGCGGCTCCTTCGGAAGACCGAGCGCTTCCCGGAGGGCGCGCCGGTAGGTCGCACCCTGCAACGAGTAGGCGGCGACCCTCGCCGCGACCTCCTGGTCGGTCGCCACCTCGTCGGTCTTGTAGTCGGCGATGACCAGCTCGCCGGTGGCCGGGTCACGGTAGACCAGGTCGATCGCCCCGGAGACGAAGCCCACGGGGGCGTCGGGACCGTCACCCGGTGGGAGCAGCACCGGAAGCTCGCGCGCCACGACGTGAGGTGCGATTTCGCGCAGGCGAACAAGGGTGCGGCCCGCGGCCAGCAGATCCAGGATCGAGCTTGCCCGTCCTGCCGCCTCGCGCGCCTCGTCGCGCCTGACGAGAGCTTCCAGGTACCGTGGCAACCGCTCGCGTGCACGGGCCAGTGAGGCCGCCAGATCCCCACCGAGGTCCAGCTCCTCGAGGACCCGGTGCACAGCGCCGCCCACGGCCACAGCCTGGGAAACCTCCGGTCTGGCAGCCGAACTCGCAGCTTCGCGCTCCTCCGCAAGGTGCTCCTCGGCGAGAAGCTCATGCAGGAGACGGTGCGCCTCCTCGGACGCCGGGGCGGAGAACGGCCTCGCCTCACGCGCCTCCGCGTCCCGCCTCAGCTCCGCGAGCAGCCGCGCCTGCCGGCTCACCTCTGCCGGTGAGGGGAGCTCAATGACTTTGCCCGGAGCGGCGGGCTCCGTGGCGGCCGGCCTGAGGGCCGGGAACACCCAGCGGGCGCCGTCACCGTCCTCGTGACTGCCGCCTCCGGCGCGGACCCTGGCGGCAACGGTGACGAGGCCACCCTCCGGTGTCTCCCGGCGCGACAGAAGGTCCATGTGCGAGCGCCCCCGTGCACGCCCAAGTGACGCGCCAGCGGGGAAGATCCCGGCGACGACCAGGCGGTCCCTGGCCCGCGTCATGGCGACGTAGAGCGTGCGCACCATTTCGGCCCCCGCGACGCGCCGCCTGCGCTCCTCGACGGTGTGCCACCCCGGCGTCGCGGCGCCGAACAGCGCGTATTCGAAACGGCCGCCGATCTCCTCGGCGTCCAGCCACGGGCGCCGTTCCGCGCGGGACCGCTTCTGCGCCTGCATCAGATACACGTGGGTGAAGTCCAGGCCCTTGGCCTTGTGGATGGTCATCACACGCACCGCGTCCTCCGCCGCCGCGAGTGGGCGCCCCTCTTCGGCCTCGCGAACCTCGCTGACCGCGGTGCGCAACGCGCGCAGCACCGCGTGGGGGTCGCTGTCGGCCTCCATCGCGTCCAGCAGGGTGCGGAAGAAGCGGTCAAGGTTTGCGACGCGGTACCTCCCGAGGGCGCGCGCGGCCTCGCTCGCCTCGAGGAGCGTGAGGGTGCGCAGCCTCTCCACGAACACCGCCGCGGACTCGGCCTCGAACGACGCTCGCAGCTCGGCGAGATGTCCGAGGAAGGCGACGAGGTTGCGCTCCCACCCCCGAATGCGCTCGATCCCAGGGACGTCCTCCGGCAGTGCGCCCGCCTCCTCGGACACGAGCGCCTGCAGCGCGGCCAGCCCGCCGCCCTCGAGACCGGCCAGCTCGCTCACGCGGTCCGGGAACGAACGAGTCCAGAGCGGGATGAACGCCGCATCCGGCACCCCCACCACGCTGGACCGCAGCACCGTGACCAGCGCGAGGTGGTCGCCGGGGTCGAGCACCGCCCGCACCAGCGCGGCCGCTTCGATGACTTCGCGGCGTCGGTAGTACGACCGGTCACGCTCGACCAGGTACGGCACGCCGCCGTCGCGCAACGCTTGGAGGTAGACGTCGAGGTCCCCGGTGCTCCGCAACAGCACGCCGAACTCGCGCCACGGCACGCCGCCCTCGTGCAGCTCCCGGATGTCCGCGGCCAGCGCACCCGCCTCCAGCTCCCCGGCCGCCTGTGTGGAGGGTTCCCCGAGACCGTCCGGGTCACCCCCGGCCGGCGTCCACGAGACCCAGTACTCCACCGCCGCCCGGCGGCCCGAGAGCGGATCCGGCTCGGCCGAACGCTCCTCGCACGGCAGGAGCGGCTGGAACGCCGGCTGCACCCCGGGCTCGTGCCGCATCACGGGCCGCACAACGCGCTCGACCTCGGCCAGGATCGCGGGGAGGGAACGGAAGTTCACCGAAAGGCTCATCACCTCGCCCCCAACCTCCCGCACCAGAGCCAGGAAATCGTCGTAGGCCGCGAGGTCCGCGTCGCGCCAGCCGTAGATGGACTGCTTGGGATCCCCGATCAGGAAGAGCCCAGGGCGCTCCTCCTCAGGGCCGTCGAGCGCAAGCAGGCGAAGGATCTCGCACTGCACGCTGTCGGTGTCCTGAAACTCGTCGACCATCAGCTGCGTGATCTCGCTGCGGAAGCGCACCCGCACCACCGGGTGGCGAGCGAGCGTGTCGCGGGCATCCCGCAGGAGGGCCGAGAACGTCTCCGCCCCGCGCGCGCGCATCGCCCGGTGCACGTCGGCAAGCAGCGGCGCGAGGGCACGCCGTGCCAGATCGAGCACCTCGGGGTCGAGCTTCTCAAGGTGCCGCACCAGCCCGGCGAGCCCACGTGCCGGCTCCAGCAGATCGCCCCTCGCCTCCCCGAGTACCTCGGCCTCGCTCGAAGTAAAGTCATCCCTGCCCCACTTCGCGAGGTGCTTGACGAGTCACTCGGTCAGCGCCCCCTCCACCGCGCCGACCAACTCGCCGAGCGTTCCTGGGCTTCCCTCGCTCCCGAACGTGCGGGCCAGCGTCTCCACGCCCTCCGCGATCGCCGCCGCGTTCTTCGTCCTGCCCACCCCGTCAAAGCGCGCCCCGACCAGACGGCGGACAGCCTCCGCGAGCGTCCGGACCTGCAACCCGAGTGCGGCCACGGCTTGGGGGCCGAGCGGGTCCGCCACCAGGGCCTCAGGCGGCACCCCGTCGGCGGCCAGCTTCACGAGAGCCTCGGCCATCTGAAGGGGATTGACGCCCCTGGCGGCGAGGGAGAAGATCGCGCTCCCCTCGGGCGCCGCGAGTGCCTCGTGGAACGCCGTCTCCACGGTCTCTTGCACCACCTCTGCCAGAACGAAGCCCTCCGCGTCCACGGCGAAGCTCGGGTGCAGCCCCGCCTCCAGCGGGACGCTGGCGAGCAGGCGGCGGCAGAACGCGTGAATGGTGGCGACCAAGAGGTGGTCGAGCGCGACCAGCAAGGAGGACGCCCGCGTCTGCCTCTCGTCGGCCGCTTCGCCCAGCGCCTCGGGTAGCAGGCCTTTGGGCAGCCCTCCCCTTTGAACGTCGGCCAGCGCTCCAGCGACGCGGCTCGCCATCTCGGCGGCCGCCGCCTCCGTGAAGGTGATCGCCACCACGTCGTCGAGAACTCGCGCGGCGATCCGGTCCACGGGGACGGGCCCC
>JALHTD010000012.1 GCA_022865555.1 Thermoanaerobaculaceae bacterium
ACACGGCGCTCGCAGCTGCGCAGCACCCTTGTATCCGTTGCAAAGTAGGCGTACCGAGAAAGACGAGCGCGGGAGCGATTCACTCGCTGCGAGCGGTGGGGGGCCCGGGGTGTCTGCAGCGTCCGGGTCGGCCGGAGGAGCGGACGCGGGACCCCCCGGAATATGCAGCCAGTTGACAGCATTTGGACGGCCTCGATACAGTGCCGAGGTCGCTAGTTCGCCCGAGGACGCGGGGGGCACGTTGATCATCACCATCGCCAATCAAAAAGGTGGGGTGGGCAAGACAACGACGGCCATCAACCTTGCCGCCGCTCTGGCTCTCAAAGGGATCCACACGCTGCTCGTGGATCTCGATCCCCAGTGCAACACCACCATGTCGTTCATCGATCAGCACACCCTCGCGCGGTCGCTGTACGACGTCATGGTGGAGGGGGTCCCCATCTCCCAGGTCATCGTGCCAACGAACGTGGAGAACCTCGACCTGGCGCCTGCCCGGATCGCGCTGGCGAAGCTGGAGACCTCGATGGTAGGGGAGCTGGACGCCCACTTCCGTCTCAAGGACCGCCTCCAGGAGGTGGTCTCCAAGTACGAGTACGTCATCGTGGACACCCCGCCCACGCTCGGCCTGATAACGGTCAACGCGATGGTGGCGTGCACCCACCTGCTGATACCGATCCAGTCGTCGTACTTCGCCCTCGAGGGCACCGATGACCTCCTCGAAACCGTGGAGAAGATCAAAGTGCGCGCAAACCCCGACCTGCAGATTCTGGGGGTGCTGATCACGCTCCACGACAGGCGCACGGTGCTGGCTCGCGACATCCACCAGCAGATCACCCAGGTGTTCGGGGACAAGGTCTTCCGCACCTCCGTCACCCGTTCCGTGCGGCTGGAGGAGAGTCCCGCGTACCGGGTGTCGATCTTCGAGCATGCGCCGCATTCGAGTGGCGCCATCGAGTACTACGCGCTCTGCGAGGAGGTCATGGAACGTGTCTAGCCGCAAGGGCTTACCTGAGTTCCGCAAGATGCGCCATGACCGGCACTTCGTCGATGAACTCGCGAACAACGCGATCACCGCGGTAGGCTTCATGATCCCGGTCGGGCAGATCGAGACCAATCGTGAGCAGCCGAGATCCAACCTCGGCGACCTCGCAGAGCTCACGGCATCGATCCGCGCCCGCGGCGTTCTCCAGCCCCTCCTGGTCCGCATCATCCCAGGCACCAGGAAGTACCAGCTCATCGCCGGCGAGCGCCGCTTTCACGCCGCCGTCGAGGCCGGCCTCGAGGAGGTCCCATGCGTCGAGATGTCCGCGACCGACCAGGAAGCCCTCGAGCTGGCCCTGATCGAGAACCTCCAGCGTAAGGACCTTTCGCCTTTCGAGGAGGCGGAGGGGTATCGCACCCTGGTCGAGAAGTACAGGTACACCCACGAGCAGGTCGCGAGCGCAATCGGGAAGTCGCGCACCACCGTGACGGAGTCGTTGAAGCTCCTCGCCATACCTCCGGCGATCCAGGACCTCTGTCGGCACGCCGACATCACCGCAAAATCCGTCCTGTTGCTGATCGCCCGGGCCTCCACGATCGACGAGATGGAGCGCCTCGTCCAAGAGATCGCCGAAGAGAACCTCGACCGTGAAGCGGCCAGGGCGAGCGCCCTGCACGGCCGCGCAGGCGAATCCCCGGACCGTCTCGACAGCTCGGATGACGATTCCACAGCGGGGCAGGGACGGTTCAGGCCCCTCCAGATCCGCCTGCGCACCACCCCCAACTCGCCGGTCAGGCTGTCGCTGACCATCCGCCAGCCGGGAATCTCAAGGGACGAGGTGATCGCGAGCCTCGAGGCTTTCCTTGAGCAGCTCCGCTCGGGGGATCTCGACGAACGACTTGCGCCGGCCACGCACCCGGAACGCCAAGAGAAACCCAGCAAATAGGCCAGCCAGCAACGCAAGCAGGGAATCGAACCGGTCACTTGAGACGGTTGGCCGGTTTCTGCGGTTTGCCGTAGTCGAAGGATGACAGGTAATTTAACATAATATATCTTATCGGACCTTCCAGCCCACCGGCTTCTTGTGGAATGCGGCACTCCTGTGGAAGACCGTGTTGAAAACCGGCCAGGTCCGCCCCCTATTGGGGTGGCCCAGAGCCCGGTGGCTTGAGCCGGTCTGCT
>JALHTD010000192.1 GCA_022865555.1 Thermoanaerobaculaceae bacterium
GGAAGCGCGAGCAGGCGGAGGGGGTCCGCAACCGCGTCGTGGCTCTCGGCTACACGCCCCGGCAGGTGCTGGTGCAGTCGGTGGCCGGAGGGAAATTCCGCGTCCGCGTGGGGCCTTTCCCCGATGTGGAGAGCGCCAAGCGGGTCGCTGCGCGGCTGCGGGCGGAGGGGTTCGGCGGCGCCTTCGTGGTGAGCGAGTGAGCAGCGTCTCGCTGCCGGTCTGGATCCGCGAACGGAAGCTGAACCTCGGCGAGCTGCACGAGGTGCGCAGCGTGATGAGCCGCGGGCGGCTGCACACCGTGTGCGACGAGGCACGCTGCCCCAACCGCAGCGAATGCTTCTCGCGGGGCACCGCAACGTTCCTGATCATGGGCGACGTTTGCACGCGCTCCTGCCGCTATTGCTCCATCGCCCACGGCCGCCCCCGTGCCCTTGACGCCGGCGAGCCGGCCGAGCTCGCCCGTGCCACGCAAACCATGGACCTCAAGCACGTGGTGGTCACCTCGGTGGACCGCGACGACCTCCCCGACGGCGGCGCCGGCCACTTCGCGGCGGTGATCGCGGAGCTCAAGAAGCTGGAGCCACGCCCCACCGTCGAGGTCCTCACGCCGGACTTTCGGGGCGACATGGATGCCGTGGATGTCGTGCTGGCCGCCGGCCCCGACGTCTACAACCACAACGTCGAGACGGTGCGGCGGCTCTACCCCCAGGTTCGGCGGCAGGGCCGCTACGACTGGGCGCTCGAGGTCATCGGGCACGCCGCGCGGCACGGCAACGGGCTGGTCACCAAGTCCGGCCTCATGGTGGGCCTGGGCGAAACGCGCGAGGAGCTGGAGGCCACGCTCCGGGACCTCGCAGCCGTGCGCTGCCGGGTGGTGACGATCGGCCAGTACCTGCGCCCGACTTCCAGCGAGGTCCCGGTCATGCGCTACTGGTCGCCGGAGGAGTTCGCGGAGCTGGAGGGGTGCGGTCGCTCCCTCGGGCTCGAGGTGATCGCCGGCCCGTTCGTGCGCTCCTCCTACCACGCAGAGGAGGCTTTCCTGCGGGTCACCGGCTCGAGCTCCGCCACTGAAGGATGAGGCCGGGGATCTCGGCCTGTTGTGTCTCGGTGGAAGTCCAGTCATTGCTACCGTGGTCGAAATCGTGCTGCTACTCTGAGCGAGGGAGGCCAGATGACCACGAGCAAAGTCGACAGCGAAGCGAACGCCGCCTCGGGGAACGCGGGCAGCGCGCTCGGCAAGGCGTTCATCGGCATCGCCGGAATCATCGGGGCCGGCAAGACGACGCTCGCCACGGCGCTGGGGCAGCACCTCGGCCTCGACGTCCACTACGAGCCGGTCATCGACAACGAGTACCTGGCCGACTTCTACCGCGACACGAGGCGCTACAGCTTCGCGATGCAGATCTACCTCCTGAACCGGCGTTTCCAGCAGCACCAGGAGATCATCTGGCGGGGCCGGGGGGGCGTCCAGGACCGCACGATCTACGAGGACGCCATCTTCGCCAGGGCGCTGCGCGACATGGACCTGATGGACAACCGCGACTACGAGACCTACGTGAACCTCTTCCGGAACCTGTCCAACTTCATGTGCCGGCCGAACGTGATCATCTACCTCGACGTCACGCCGGAGAAGTCGATGGAGCGGATCCGGGAGAGGGACCGCGGCATCGAGTCGGGCATAACGGTGGAGTACCTCACGCGGCTGTACAACAACTACGAGGAGTTCCTCCACGAGATCAGCCGCCTGATCCCGGTGCTGCGGGTGCGCTGGGACGACTTCTGGGAGGTCGAGCGCCTGGCCGAGGCCATCACGCGTGAGTACATGCGCGGCGGCTTCCTCCGTGAGGTCGCACGGCTGGCATGACGAAAACCCCTCCGAGCACGAGGCTGGAGCGCTGGAGGCCGCGGCTGCTGGCGGCTGGCGCCGGCGTGGCGCTGGCGTTGGCGCTGCCCGGACCCGGGCTCGTGCCGCTCGTTCTGGTCGTGCCGGGGCTCCTGCGACGCGCCCTCTCGGGCACGCGCGGGTGGCGGGCGTTCCGGCTCGGGTGGCTCTCCGGGTTCGCCCAGTGGATCGTCGCCGTCGCCTGGGTGTTCATCGTCCTGCATCGGTACGGCCACCTCCACGCCGCGCTTGCGGTTCTGGCGGTCGTGCTGATGGCGGCGATCCTGGGGCTGACCTGGGCGATCGCCGGCTGGGCGACGTGCCGGGTTCCGGAGGTGTGGAGGATCGTCGTGCTGCCCCTCGCGATCGCCGCCTTCGAGGAGCTGCAGCGCTTCCCGCCGTGGATCTTCCCGTGGAACCCGGTTGCTGCGGCGCTCACGCCGGTGCCGGTGCTTCTCGCGCCGCTGCCGGTGATCGGAGCGATCGGCCTCTCGCTGCTGACGCTGCTCGCCGGAAGCTCGCTCGACGCGCTGCTTCAGCCCGCGCTGCGGCGTTCCGGTGCGTTGTGGCTCGCGGGGACGGCGCTCGTCTGGGTGGGGGCGGGGCTCCTGGCGCCGCCGTTCCGGCCGGCCGGCCCGGCGGTGAAGGTCGCGGCGTTGCAGCCCAACGTGCCGCTGGAGACGCGCTGGGACCCGGCCAACGAGCGGAGGATCGAGGACACGGTCTGGCGGCTCTCGCGGCAGGCGGCGAGCGAGAACGCTGCCTGGATCGTCTGGCCAGAGAGCGCGGTGCCCCGCATCCTGGAGCGGGACGGCGCCTTCCGCAGCGAGGTCGAGGCGTTCGCCCGTGAGCATGGCGTGTGGATGATGCTGGGCTCGATCGGCTTCGGGCAGGGCGAGCACGAGTACTTCAACTCGGTGCACGTGGCGTCACCTGCCGGGCTGCTGCCGTGGCGCTACGACAAGGTCCACCTGGTGCCGTTCGGCGAGTACGTGCCGCTGGTGGGCAGAATCGCCGCGCTGCGCGCCCTGGTGCGTGAGGTCGGCTTGTTCACCCCCGGCACGCGGGTGCTGCCGCTGCCGGGTCCAGCGGGTGCGACGGGGGTTGCGATCTGCTACGAGGTGGCGTACCCATCGCTCTACGCCAGCGAGGTCGTGCGCGGGGCGCAGGTGCTGGCCACGATCACCAACGACGGCTGGTACGGGAACTCCGCGGCGCCGCGACAGCACCTGGCGCTCGCGATCCTGCGGGCGGCCGAGGCGCGGCGCTACCTGGTGCGGGCGGCGAACACCGGGATCTCGGCGGTCATCGACCCCCACGGTCGGGTCGTGACCCAACTGGGCGTCGACCGTGAAGGCCTGATCACCGCCGAGGTCCGGGCCGGAGAGGGAGTCACGCCTGCTGCCGCGTGCTCTTCCTGGCTGCGGGCCGCCGCGGTGCTTCTGGCCGTCGGTGCTATCATTCTCGGGGGCCGGCGCCGGGCCGCGGGCAAGTGACACGATCCGTTCGCGGCCGGCCCTGGAAGGTGACCGATGTTGGAAGACGTGGTGGCCCGAGCGCAGCAGGTCCGCGACACGCTGGTGAGCGTGCGGGGGTACCTTTGACGCCGAGCGGCTGCAGAACGAGCTGAACAAGCTCACCGAAGACACCCAGCGCAACGACCTTTGGAACAACCAGGAGCATGCCCGGGAGGCGATGCGACGGCAGCGCGCCCTCGAGGCCAAGCTCGCCAACGACCGTTTCCTCGCCGAGGCGGCCGAGGAGATCGAGGTCCTCGTCGAGCTCGCCCGCGAGGACCCCGACGGCGAGCAGGAGCTCAAGGCCCTGCTCGCGCGCGTCGAGCCCAAGCTCGGGCGCATCGAGCTTGAGACGAAGATGACCGGCGAGTACGACGCCAACAACGCCTTCTTCGAGGTCCACCCGGGCGCCGGCGGCACTGAGTCGGCGGACTGGGCCGCGATGCTGCTGCGGATGTACCTGAAGTGGTGCGAGCGCCACGGTCTCGGGGCGGAAGTGATCGACACCCAGGACGCGGAGGAGGCCGGGATCAAGTCCGCGACGGTTCTGGTCAAGGGCGAGTACGCCTACGGCTACCTCAAGAGCGAGAGCGGCATCCACCGGCTGGTGCGCATCTCGCCGTTCGACGCCCAGGGCCGGCGCCACACGTCTTTCGCCTCGGTGCACATCTACCCCGAGGTGGACGAGGCGGTGGAGGTGCAGCTCGAGGACAAGGACATCCGCATCGACCGCTTCTGCTCGTCGGGCCCCGGCGGCCAGGGCGTCAACACGACGTACTCCGCGGTGCGCCTGACCCACCTGGCCACGGGAATCGTGGTCACCTGCCAGAACGAGCGCTCCCAGATCAAGAATCTGGCGACCGCGATGAAGGTCCTCAGGGCGCGGCTGTTCGAGCTCGAACGCGCCAAGAAGGAGGAGGAGCTCGCCAGGATCAAGGGCCCCAAGAAGGACATCTCCTGGGGCAACCAGATCCGCTCGTACGTGCTGCAGCCCTACCGGATGGTCAAGGACCTGCGCACCGGTCACGAGGTGGGCGACGCCGACCGCGTGCTCAACGGGGACCTCGACCCCTTCATCGAAGCGTTCCTGAAACAGCAGGCCCAGGCGGCCCTCGAAGGGTGATCGCGACGAGAATCCTCTGGGGTTCCCCCCTGCCGCCGACGCGCTCCGGCATCGCGGACTACGCGGCGGAGCTGCTCCCGCACCTGTCCCACCAGGCCGACGTGACGGTCCTCGAGCCGCCGGGGTGGCAACCTCCGGGCCGCGCACCCTGGCTCTCGGGGCTGCGGCGGCTGCCGTGGGACGCTCCCACGCCGGCGGGGTGCACTCCGCTGCTCCACCTTGGCAACAACCCCTACCACCTCTGGGTCGTGCGACGGCTGCGACTGTTCGGCGGGGTGGCCGTGCTTCACGACACGGTCCTCCACCACCTGCTTGTCGAGGAGGCCGCGGCCGACCAAAACTGGCAGCGATTCGGCGAGGAGCTGGGCGACGCGCACGGTCACGCGGGGTCCGCGCTCGCCCAGGCGCGGCGCTGGGGGTACATCGGCCTCCTCGACCCTTTCCTGTTCCCGGCGCGAGCGGCCTACCTCCGGCACGCGTCGGCGGTGATCGTGCACACGCGCCTCGCCGAGCGGGAGGTGAAGGCCTCGTGCCCCGGCCTGCCGGTTCGGCAGGTACCGCTGGCGGTCGCCCAGCCGGCGGCGGGAGATCGCCAGGCGTGGCTGGGCAGGCTGGGCGTGCGCGGGGAGGAGCTGCTCCTTGTCCACCTCGGCTTCCTCACCCCTGCGAAGGGGCTGGCGGTGATTCTCCGCAGCCTGGCAGCGCTTTCCGAGCTGGGCGTGGCTGCCCGGCTGGTGGTTGTCGGGGAGGGGAGCGAGGCGGGCGCCTTTGAGGCCGCCGTCACCGCGGCCGGTCTCGACAACCGGGTCCGGGTCTGGGGGTATGCGAGCGAGGAGGAGCTCGGTGGCATTCTTGCCGCTGCCGACCTGGGGCTCGTGCCCCGGTACCCGACGGCGGGGGAGACCTCGGCGGCCGCCCTGCGCTTCTTTGCCGCCGGGACCCCGGTGGCCGTGGCCGGCTACCGACAGTTCCTCGAACTCCCACGCGAGGCCGCGGTGCGCATCGCTCCGGGGCGGGCCGGGGTGGCCGACCTGGTGCGCGTAGTGGCGCGGCTCGCGGGGAACGACCGCGAACGCGCGATCGCCAGAACCGGTGCCCGGCGAGCCTGGGCCGAGGGCGGACACGAGCCGGACGAGGCCGCCTCGGCCCTCGTGGCGGCGGCGCGGGAGCTGACGGGCGATGTGGCTTGAGGAGGTGCAGCGGCTCCTGGCGGCGGCGCCGGTTCGCCGCAAGCCGGCACACGAGGGGTTCATGGCCTGAGCGGTCCTGGTGCCGCTCGACGTCGCGGCCGGCC
>JALHTD010000193.1 GCA_022865555.1 Thermoanaerobaculaceae bacterium
CCGCGTTGGCGACGCCTGGTTTGGGCGGCGGGGGCGGTCACCCTGGCCGCCTCGGTTGCGAACCACGCCGCGGGCCTGCTGGTGAACCCGTACGTCCCCTACTCCCACTCGGCTGTGGTGCTGCCCGATCAGCACCCGGAGCGGTTGTGGCGCTGGAGCGAGTTCCCGCCGCTGTACAACCTGCGCGTCTGGCGAAGCCGTGCCGAGCACGAGCGGACGATGCCCCCCCGAGGGATGCATTGAGATTGTGTCTCGTACTTGATCGTGCTTGGAGAGCCGCCTGGAACGAAGTAAGCTTGTGTGGCCGGGTGGGGTCTGCCCGGCCACAGCATTGGAGAGAGGCGTGGAGCAGCTCAACCTTGTCCTGAGCCTTCCCCAGGGCGCCATCACAGCCACCAACCTTGGCATCGAGGGGTTCGCGTGGCATCGCCGGCCCGGATCCGGCAAGTACTTCCTGGGCCGGACGATCTTCTTCGATCTGGCGCTCTCAAACGGACGACCCGACTTCACCTACCTGGACGAGGGCGGCATCTACGCCGGCGACAAGACGCGCGTGAGCTTGTGGCGCTTCCCCAAGGAGATCCCGCACGTGTGGGAGCGTGCCGAAGGGTAGGCGAACAGGGAGGTCAGCGGGTATGTACGGGGTGCAACGGAGCACGCTGGTCGTCGGGCTGGAAGAGCGGGTCTTCCAGAAGGTCGCGTCTCTCCTCTCTGCCGCCAAGTTCTACGCGGACTGCGGTGAGACGGCCACAGCCGCGCTCGAGTCGATCGCCTTCCTCCCCTTCGACGCCATCGTCGTGGGCTATCCCCTTCCCGACATGCCGATGACCCAGTTCCTCAGTGCCGTGCGCAAGAAGGACTCGCCCTGCCGCCAGGCGGCCCTGGTCCTGTTGGCACCCAAGGGCATGCTCGCCGAAGCCGAGGATTTCGTCGGCAAGGGGGCCAACCGGGCTCTGGCCGTCGAGGACTTCCCGGAACAACTCCCCCACGTGCTCTTCCGCTTGCTCGAGGTGCCGCCTCGCTTCGCCATGCGGGCCACCTCGCGGCTGAAGGTGCAGCTCTCCTGGGGCACCAGCCAGACCATCTGCCAGACCGAGAACATCTCCGCCCACGGAATGCTGATCAAGACCGATCACACGTACCCCATCGGCACGCAGATGAGCTTCGAGCTGACGATGCCGGGCGACAACAACCCCGTCCGGGGCTTCGCCGTGGTCGTGCGTCACACCATGGAGAAGCGCGAGCGGGTCACCGGCGTCGCGGTGCGCTTCTCCTCCTTCGACGGCGACGACAAGAAGCGCTTCGAGACCCTGCTCGCCAAGATCGTGAAGTGACCCCCGGGCGGGCGCGGGGGACCGTCAGAACTTCAAACTGCCTCGGGTCGTGTCGGCGAGCCCGGCACGCGCCTTGAAGTCCTCCACACTTGCAAACGGGGCGCGCGCCCGGGCCGCGAGCCAGGAGGCCACCTCCGCGTCGGTGATCCCGGGGACCAGGCGCACGATCCCCTCCTCGGCCGTGTTGACGTCCATCGAGAGCGGGGCCTCGGTGCCGAGCCCCACCAGCCTCACGGTGCGGCCCGCCACATCGCAGCGCAGCTGTGGCCCGAGCCGCGAGTACAGCACCTTTGGGTCCTTTGTCGCCGCTGTGTGCCAGCGCGCCCGGGCGGCGTCGATCTTCTCGCGGCCGAGCTGCCGGAGGTCGAGACGCAACGCCGCCAGGTAGTGTTCCCGCCAGAGCGAGGCCGCGTCCGGATCCACGAAGACCCCGTGCGTGAGGTCGAGGAACGCGTCTAGCACCTCGCCGGCCTCGGCCGGGTAGGCCTGCCGGTAGCTCTCGACGAACTCCAGAAGGTAGGGAGCCTCGGGTGTGAACGCCTGGCTCGCGAACATCTCGCCGAGCGCCGTCATCACCTTGTCCTGGCGCTGGCGCAGCCGGTCGGGCGGCGGCGTGCCGTTTCCCCGGACGATGAAGGCGAAGAAGAAGCTCGCGTGGAACCCCTCCGACTGGAGCAGCTGGTTGGCATCCCGGAGAGTCGCGAAGTCGCGCGCCTTCTCCATCTGCACGCGCAGGTAGTCCGGGCCCTTGAAGGCGCTCACGAACGCGAAGTTGTTGTCGCGGACCTCGGCGTAGCGGGCAGCGGTCTGGGCGAAGGTCAAGAGATCGGACGAGTGCTGGTAGTACTCGCCGCGCATCTGCGCCTCGGGCCCGAAGAGGAAATGGTCGTGCCGGTACCGCTGCCGGACCTCGGGTGCGGAGGAGATCTGGGCGACCAGGGTTTCCAGGTGGATGGCGAAACCCTCGTCGAACGCGGTCCCTCGGTCGCTGAGCGCGGCGACAGTGTGCGGGATCGCGGCGATCTCGCGCTTGGGCACCTCCCGCCCGCCGGCCAGCAACGCCAGCGCGACATGGCCGGTCTCGTGCAGCAGCGTGGTGGTGAACCGCCACTCCTCGGGGCCGAGCTGGATGTACGCGGCGCGGGGGTAGGCCTGGATGGTCTCCCCGGTGCCCAGGCGGAAACCGACGGCGCCGTTGTTCCCATCGGGCACGAGGGCGATGAAGTACTCCGCAGGCTGGTTGCCCGCGAAGCCGCGCGCGACCGCGACGGCACGCGCCCGCCTGTACACGTCGGCGGCCCAGCGCGCGGAGTCGTTCTCCAACCACCGGCCCAGG
>JALHTD010000194.1 GCA_022865555.1 Thermoanaerobaculaceae bacterium
GACGACGAGGCCGCCGCGTATTCTTCCCCCCTTGTCTCCGAACGGCCTGCCGCTGACGTTGATCCACAGGCCTTCGGGGTGATGGGGGTTGCGTATGAAGATGAGCTTGTTGAGGGCCTCTTCGCCCCGGAGGGCTCGTGCAAGAGGGAGCCGCTCGGGGGGGTAGGGCGTGATCTTGTCGGGGAGGTAGCAGCCGTAGACTTCCGACCACTCGGCAGGGCTTGTGTCCCTGGCGCCGATCCCCAGGATCCTCTCGGCCTCCGGGTTGAAGAAAACGAACCTGCCCTGCTCGTCGGCCACCACCAGCCCGTCGGTGAGGTTTTCGAAGACGGCTCGTAACACATCTCCTTTGTCCCGGCGTTCGGTGTCGGCAACCGGCCTGCTCACTACCCCACCTCCCCTGCGATAAACCCGCGATAGACTGCACGAAGGGTCCTCAACTGTCAACGCTGTTCCACCAACGAGCGATTCCCGAAACAGTCTCGGGACCACACCGCGCGCAGCGTCATAAACGTGATAGCTGTCACGCCAGAGCCGGATCAATCCCTTTCTCAGGTGTGAGGTGCGTTGAATCGAGCGGTGCGGAAAGGTTCCGGAAAGGGGGTGGGCTCCTCTGTACGCCTCAAGTCGGCGGCGAGCAGAGCATGGGGCTCGACCCCATTGGCGGGAGCCGGCCCGGCTTGCCGCCCTCGGCCCAAAGGGTGCGAGAATCGGGTCCGTGGCGAGGGACAGAAACGGCGGGGTTAGGCGAGGGCGTCGCGGTTTGAGGAACTGGCTGCTCAGTGTGATGAGCCTCTACCCGCCGTTCCTGGGCGCTGGCATTCGCGTGGTGCGCATCAGCCCCGACCGCCGCACCTTCGAGGTGCGGATGAAGCTCACCTTCTTCAACCGCAACTACGTCGGCACCCACTTCGGCGGCTCGCTCTACGCGATGTGCGACCCGTTCTTCATGCTCATCCTGATCCCGGCGCTCGGTCCCGAGTACGTGGTCTGGGACAAGGCAGCAACGATCCGTTTCAGGCGACCGGGCCGCGGCACCGTCCATGCCACCTTCCACATTCCGCCGGAGCGCATCGAAGAGATCCGCCGAGCGGCAGAGGCCGGCGAGGAGGTCGAGCCGGTCTTCAAGGCGGAGGTCGTGGGCGAGGACGGTCAGGTGGTGGTCGAGGTCGAGAAACTCCTGCACGTTCGCCGGCGACGGCCAGAGGAAGCCTCCTGACCATCCGCGTGAGCGGGGAACAGTCTGCGCGTGCGGGCCGTCTTGCCGGGATGCTAGAGTGAACCGTGTCCAGTGAGCCGGTCATTGGCATCGTCGGTGGCGTCGGGCCGTACGCGGCGCTCGATCTGGCGAGGAAGATCTTCGACGAGACCGTCGCGGGCCGTGATCAGGATCACATTCCGGTGGCGCTGCTCTCGTACCCGAGCCTGATCCCCGACCGCACCGCCTTCCTGCTCGGCGAGACCGCAGTCAACCCCGCCCTGGGGATACTGGAAGTGATCGCCGATCTCGAGCGCCTGGGCTGCCAGGTCATCGGCATTCCCTGCCACACCGCGCACGCCCCGGCCATCTGGGACGTCATCGCGGAGGGCATCGCGGAGCGGGGCAGCGGCGTGAGACTGCTCCACATGGTCGAAGAGGTGGCGCTGTTCGTGAGGCACGCCTTCCCCGGCGTGACCAGGGTCGGCGTGCTCTCCACCGTCGGCACCCAGCTTTCCGGCGTCTACCCCGCTGTGCTCGGCAGGCACGGGCTGAGGGCGGTCACCCTGGAGGACTCCGAGCATCGGGTGCTGGTGCACGACTCGGTCTACGACCCGGAGTTCGGCGTCAAGGCGCACGCAAGTCCGGTGTGCGAGCGTGCGCGGGCCAACGTGCTGACGGCGGTGGAGCGGGCCCGGGCGGCCGGGGCCGAGGTCGTGGTGCTTGCGTGCACCGAACTGCCGCTCGCGGTCCCCGAGGCCGTCGTCGGCGAGACACCGGTTATCGACGCCACGCGGGTGCTTGCGCGCGCCCTCATCAGGTCC
>JALHTD010000195.1 GCA_022865555.1 Thermoanaerobaculaceae bacterium
AGCTCGGAGGCGTAGCCAAAGCTACGTCGAGGACTTTTCGCGACGGCTGACACAGCCAGCCGGATGCCATCGGGATTCGTAGCCGGAGTGTTACCCGGACAGGCTCCTGGACCCGGTCCTACTCCAGCTCTTCGCGCAGCTTGAGGTAGGAGGTGTACCGCCGCACCGAGAGCGTTCCCGCCTCGACGGCGGCGCGGACCGCGCACGCGGCTTCGCTGACGTGGCCGCAGTTGGCGAACGAGCAGCCCGACGAAACCCGTGCGATCTCGGGGAAGCAGCGCTGCAGCTCGGCAGGTGAGAGGTCCCACAGGCCGAACTCGCGCAACCCCGGTGTGTCCACCACGAACCCGGAGCCCGGCAGGGGCAGGAGCTGTGCGGTCGTCGTGGTATGGCGGCCCTTGCCGGTGGCTTCCGAGATCGAGCCCTCGCGCAAACGATAGCCCGGGTGGATGGCGTTCAGCAGAGCCGACTTGCCCACCCCCGAGGGCCCGCAGAACAGGGTGGTGCGGCCAGCCACCTTGCGGGTCAGGCAGCCCACGCCGCGGGCGGTGCGCGCCGATGCCAGCAGGATCTCGTACCCGGCGTCCTGATAGTCGCCGATCCAGGTGTCGATCCCGGCGCTCCCCTGATCGATCTTGTTGAAGCAGATCACCGGTTCGATACCCGCGTGGTGACACGCCACGAGAAGCCGGTCCATCAGGCGCGGGTTGGGCTCGGGGGAGGCCGCCGCCATCACCACCACCGCCTGATCCACGTTGGCCGCGATGACGCGCTGACGGCGCTCGCCAGGGGAACGCCTGGTGAGCGTCGTGCGCCGCGGTCCGACCTCGACGACTACCAGGTCGGGAAGCTTGCCCTCCAGCGCGACCTGGTCGCCCACCACCAGGCGGCGGTCCTCGATTTCATCGTGCCAGCGGAGGTTGCGACGGAAAGGCACAACCAGCGTCTGTTCCCCTGCCTGCACCCGCACCAAGGGGCCAAACACCGCGGTCACCACGCCGGCCACGCGCTCCGTCACGGCGGGCAGTATAGCCCAGGAGGCTACGAGGAGAGCGGAAACGGGAGTTGGTACGCGTACGCTCCGCGCTGGATGGCGAGCAGGAGCGAGGAGCGTGTGTACCCGCGCCCGACGATGCGGTCGATCTCCGCGATGCTGCCCACGCGCTCGCCGTTCACCTGCAGCACGACGTCACCGGCGGCCAGGCCCGCTTCGGCTGCGGGGCTGCCCTGCACCACTCGGCTCACAACCACGCTCTTGCCGCGCTCCACGAGCTTGATGCCCACGAAGCGCAGCAGCACCTGCTCGCCGACGTCCTCGGGGGGCCGGGTGGCGCGGACGGTGATCTCGCGCGTCTGGCCGCTCTCCCCCACCTGCAGCGTGACGCGGTCCCCCGGCGCCAACTGCGCGAGCAGCGTCGCGTAGTCGTCGCGGCTGCTCAACGACCTCCCGCCTCCCGCGAGGAGGACGGCCCCACGTTTCAGACCGGCAGCCGCCGCAGGCGAACCGGGGAAGACCTCCACGACCTCCACACCGGCACCCCCGCCACGCCTCCCCTCGCCGCGGCTGCGCACGAACACCCCCAGCCACGCGGCCTGCACCTGTCCGTAGCGGAGCAGGTCGTTCACGACCCGCCGCACCCGCTTGGCAGGGATCGCGAAGCCGATCCCCTGTGCGTCCCCGATGATCGCGGTGTTGATCCCGATCAGACGTCCGTCGAGGTCCACCAGTGCCCCGCCGGAGTTGCCGGGGTTGATCGAGGCGTCGGTCTGCAGGAAGTCGGTGTAGACCCTCCGGGTGCTGGGTGACGTGACGGTACGGTCGCGCGCGGACAGCACCCCGACCGTGACGGTGCTCTCCAGCCCGAGAGGGTTGCCGATGGCGATCACGGTCTCGCCGATCATCGAGTCGTCCTGCTCGGCCACGGGGAGGTGCGATCGCCCCTTCGCCGGCACGCGCAGCAACGCCAGATCCGCGTCGGCGTCGGAGCCGATGACCTCAGCCTCGTCCTCCTTGCCGTCGGCGTAGCGAACCTTGATCTCGGCGGCGCCTTTGATGACGTGCTCGTTCGTTACGATCAGCCCACCGGGGGAGATCAGCACACCGCTGCCCAGTGATTGGGACATCACGCGCTGCCCGGGCGGGGCGAACTCCGGGAAGAGGTCGTCGAAGATGGAGCGCGGGCGCACCGTCACTACCTGCCTGGCGGTCAGGTTGACGACCGCGGGCCGAACACGCTCCACGACCTGGACTACCGGCGTGCGCCGCAGGCTCTGTGCAACGCCAGGGGCCGACACCAGCAGCACGATCGGCAGCACCAGACGGCGATCCACGCTTCCCTCCAGGCCCATCCGGACGGGCCGCACATAGCCTACAACGCCCGGCCTCTGACCGCGCCATGCCTGTAGTGATCGTGACGTCCTTGGAATGCGAACGTGCGAAGCCTAGAATCGCGGGTGGGGTTTGCCGCGTCTCGGTACTTGAGACAAATCTCAACGCTGGGCACGGCCCGCCCCCTCGGGGGTGCACGAGTGGACGTGCCGGTTCGCGAGGTGCTGCGCCCGGGAAGCGTCGCAGAGGCGCTGGACGCACTTGCCCTGCACCCCGACGCGCTCCCGATCGCGGGCGGCACCGACCTGATGGTGCAGCTGCGCAACGGCCGAAAGAATGCGACCACGCTGGTGGACCTGGACCGACTCGGCCTCGCTGGCCTGCAGGAGTCCGACGAAGGGATCACGATCGGCGCCGGCACGCGCATGGACGCCATCGCCGCCGACCCCCGCATCCGGCGGCTGTACCCGGCTCTTGCAGAGGCTGCGGCGCAGATCGGCGCGTGGCCGATCCAGTGCCGCGCGACCCTCGGGGGCAACCTGGCCAACGCCTCCCCCGCCGCCGACACCGCGCCGGCTCTCATCGTCGAGGGAGCTCGCCTCGTGGTGGCCTCGACCGCGGGCACGAGGCAGGTGCCGGTGGAGGATTTCTTCCTCGCGCCGGGGCGAAGCGCACTCACCCCGGGCGAGCTGATCATCTCGGTGCGGCTCCCGTCCCCCGAGCTCGGGCCCGGGTTGCGGGCGGTGGAGCGCTTCGTTAAGGTGGGACCGCGCCGCGAGCAGATCATCTCGATCGTGAGCCTGGCCGGGCGTGCCCTGGTCGGCACCGACGGGACGCTGTTCGAGGTTCGCCTGGCGCTCGGCTCGGTGGCGCCGACGCCGGTGCGTGCTCGTCGCACCGAGCATCTGCTCACCGGGCGACGGCCAGACGCTGAGCTCAGGCGCGAGGCGGTGCGCGTCCTGCAGGACGAGATCGCGCCGATCGACGACGTGCGTGCGCCCGCGGGCTACCGCCGCATCGCCTGCGCGGTGCTGCTCGACCGCTTCCTCGAGGAGGCCGCCCGTGGCTGAGCGCGTGACCGTCAGCCTGACGCTCAACGGCGAGCGACGTACCTTCGAGGTGCCGCCGGGCCGCCGCCTCCTCGATCTGCTCCGCGACGACGCCGGCCTGATCGGGACCAAGGAGGGGTGCGGGGCGGGCGAGTGCGGCGCCTGCACGGTGCTCCTGGACGGCTCACCGGTGACCTCCTGCCTGGTGCTGGCGGTCTCGGCCGACGGCCACGACGTCGTGACCGTCGAGGGGTTGGCGTCCGCCGGCCGCCTGCATCCGTTCCAGGAGGCGCTCGTGACGCGCGGGGGCGTGCAGTGCGGCTTCTGCACCCC
>JALHTD010000196.1 GCA_022865555.1 Thermoanaerobaculaceae bacterium
CCAGGTTCAGCTCCCCCGCGAGATCGCTGGCCGGGAGGCCAAACGCCGGTTCTCCGCGCGCCTTGGCGTTAGCGAAGACGATGTCGCGGCCATCTACATCACGCCCTGCCAGGCGAAGGCAATCTCCATCCTTCAGCCCGCCGAAGGGGCCGTGAGCCATCTCGATGGCACCCTGGGAATCACTGATGTCTACAACGCCGTCCTCGCGCATGCGAGCCTGCAGAGGGCTGAGGCAAGCGAGGCCCGTAGGCCGCCGATCATCCGCAATTCCACGTTCCTCCATTGGCACATGAGCGAGGGAATGGGCCGCGTGGTTGCTGGCCATAGGTATCTGCTGGTGACAGGCTTGTCCAACATCATTCAGGTGTTCGACGACATCGAGAAGGGGAAGTTGCGGAAGGTGGATTTCCTCGAGGCGTACAACTGTTGGAGCGGATGCACGGCGGGCAACCTGACGGTCGCCAACCTCTATGTCGCCCAGAGCAAGTTGCATTCTCTCGTCAGCACGCTTCCGGAAATCGACTGCGAGACTGAGGCCGAAATCGAGAGGCGTTATCCAAACGAGGATTTCTCTCTGGAGCGTCCAATCCGACCCCGCCCCGTTCGGGGCCACACCGGGAGCCTCAAGGAGAAAGTCCAGGCGATCCAGCGGGCGGAGGCGACGCTTGCGACGCTGCCTGGCCTCGATTGCGGACTCTGTGGCGCCCCCACGTGCAAAGAACTTGCGAGAGACATCAGCATCGGGGACGCGACCACAAAGGACTGCATCTTCTTTTCGAAGGATCGCCTGCAGGATCTCCGGCGTGCGTATCTATCTCGGCCACAATAGCAAATGCGGGTCGGCGGCATCGCCTTCTCACGGTTCTGGTGTTCCCTTGTGGGCCTCGAGGTTGAGCGGGCGTTCCTTTGGCGCGAGTCGGCGCCTGCGGAGGAGGAGGTCTTGCAGTGTGCGCTCGGCTTCCCGCGCCGGCCTGACAGATTCCCTCGTACGACGGGCCGCGACCGCTCTTAGTTGCTGCCGGCGGCGGCTGGCGCACCGCCGGAACTCGGTGTCCCCTCAGCGCACGTCCCGTACGGTGAGCAGCGGGGGTCCCACGTCCACTCGACCACCCAACCTGACGGTTCAGGCCCCTTGTCCTCCTTTGCGTTCACCATGACTGTGGACCAGGGTCGGATCAGGTCAGTTCGCGCGAGTCCGCCCACTTCAGCCACTCGCTCAGCACGAGCAGCGTCCACAGTGGACGTGCGTGGTCGTTCTTGAGCTGGCGGTGCTCCTCCAGGAGAGCCTTCGCTTCGGATGGCCGGATGCCGACGTCCCCCAGCAGCGGGTTTCCGAGGTGTCCTTCCGCCCACTCGTACAGGGGACCCCGCAACCACGCCGTGAGCGGCACGGAGAGCCCGCGCTTCTTGCGATGCACGATCGCTCGCGGCAGGTAGTGGAGGGCATAGGTCTTGAGGAACGCTTTTGTGGTGACGCCCTTGACGCGTTCCTCCACCGACAACCCGGCCGCGAACTCCATGACCTCCGGGTCGAGGAAAGGAGCCCGCAGTTCGATGGCGGAGAGCATGCTCGCCCGGTCGGCCTTGGTCAGCAAACCTTCCGCGAGGGTGTTCTCGAGGTCGTAGCGCTGCAGCGCATCGAGCAGCGCCTCATCCTCGTGCTTGGGTTCGAACTGTGGCGTCACGGGCTCCACACCGAGACGCTTCAACAGCGCCGGATCGATGCTGGCCGTCCACAGCAGGTGCCGTGCCATGCCCTCGAGCTCAGCCCCATCCACGAACTTCTTCAGCAGGAAGGAGAGAGGCATCTTCTTCTGGCTCGGGGGCCAGCGTCTCACGATGGACCCGATCGCCGACTTGATGGGGTTGGGCAGGGCGGCATAGCCCGCGCTGACCCGGGCACCGATGTACGTGGGATACCCTCCGAACAGCTCGTCTCCCCCTTCGCCCACCAGCGCGATCTTGGCGTCCTGCGCGGCGCGCCTCGCGAGAAGCGCGGCCGGAATCCATGCGGGATCTGCGAGCGGTTCGCCGGTGTGCGCGATCAACCCTGCAAGCTCGCGCGGAAAGTCGTCGGCTTGCACCCACACCGTTTCGCAGGGGATCTTGAGCATCTGCGCTACCTGCTGTGCGAAGGAGCCCTCGTCGAACGACGGCTCGTGGAAGCGCAGCGTGTACGCGGTCAGCGGGTACTCAGGGCGAAGGCTCCGGAGGACAGCCGCGACCAGTGAGGAGTCGACGCCCCCACTGAGGAACACGCCGTATGGAACATCCACCTCGCTCTGGCGATGCACGGCGTGACGGAAGATGTTGTCGAACGTCTGGGGATCGGCCCTGTGCCTCGGGGCCGGAGGGAGGTTCCACCGCCAGTAGCGCCGGTGTTCGGTTGTGTGCCGGCTGAAGATGACGACCTCGGCCGGTCTGACCTTGCGGATGCTCCGGAACGGCGACTGGGGGGCGCCGAAGTATCCCCGCTGCAGGTAGTCACGGATACCCTGGATGTCCCTGGGCAGCGGGCGGCTCAACGCGGTCACCAGCGAGGCGATCTCCGAGGCGAAGCTCACACCGGTCTCGTCGGCCGCGTAGAAGAGCGGGCGCTCGCCTGCCCGGTCCCGCGCCAGCAGCAATCTTTCCTGTGCCGGGTCCCATATGGCCAGCGCGAAAGCCCCGTTGAGCCGCTGCACAGACTCGGGGCCCAGGAGCGTGTAGAGGTCCGCGATCACCGCGACGTCGTTCTTCGCACTCACCGTTCGCCCCTGTGCGGCGAGGAACTCCTTCAGTTCTTGGTGGTTGTCGATCTCGCCGTTGCAGACGACGACGACACCGCTGCCCTCGTGCACCATGGGCTGGGCACCGTCCTGCAGCCCACGGATGATCAAGCGCGCCGCCCCGAGCACGGCCGCGCCGCTCTGCACGGTGCGCTGGTCGTCCGGACCGCGGTGCGCCACGGCCTCGACCATGGCAGCGGTCTGCAGCAGACGATCCTGCGGACCCGCCATGCTCTCCCAACGAACGGTTCCCGCGATTCCGCACATCAGTCGCGTCCCTGGGCGGGAATCAGCGCGCCCCACCAGCCGGGAGTCAGCTCCCGGAACGCGGCGCCGCGGGCCGCCGCCAGTTCGTTCGCCCGCGCATCTGTCCTCGTTCCACGGCTCAGCATGAGCACCGGTTTCTTCTTCGAGCCGATCCACCCCTGGACGTCGTCGAGGTGCACCACCTGCTCCGGCCACTTCGAGGGCTTCTTCAGTGTGAACGCGATGTAGTTGCTGGGAATCTCGTGTCCGTCTTCCGTGATGACGGTCATGGTCTGCCCCAGGTAGAACGGCAAACCCGGGGCGAAGCACCGGTAGCCTGCGATCTCCGCGCCGGCCGCTCCGCGCTCCTGGATGGCTCGGGCCAGTCGGCGCGAGGAACGCGCCTCCGCATAGACTGAGACCTCGCGGCCGCCCACCGCGAGGACGAGCAGCGACGGCAGCACGAAGGCCCCCAGCATTGCGGCGATGCTCCGGCTCGCCCGCGCGGCGAGAGCTCCCGCAGCGATGACCAACAGCGCGATCAACAGCGGCTGGAGCCAGACGTCTGCACGAACGAGGTCAGTGGGCGGAATGTCAAAAGCCGCCTGCAGAGAAAGAAGACCCAATCGGTGCGCGGCCAGGAGGAGCCCTGCTGCCCCGGACACGATCGTCAGCATCACGGCGGCCCTCCGGATCAATCGTGCGGCCGCCCCTGCCGGGTTCGCCGTGGCCAGATCGAACACGCGTGCAGTCAGCATTCCCAGCGCCACCACGCCGGGGAGCACGTACCCCGGGAGCTTCGACCTGGAGATTGAGAAGAAGACGACCACCACGACCGGGAACGTCGCGAGCAGCAGGTCTGCCCGCGCCGCGTCCTTCCTGCGCTGCCAGCCACGAACGACCATCTCCGGCAGCAGGAGGCTCCAGGGGAAGAACACGGCGGCTATCAGCGGGATGTAGTAGTAGATCGGCGCGCCGCGGTGGAACTCCGCAGAAGACGTGAAGCGCGCCAGCGACTCCTTGACCAGTCCATAGTAGGGAAAATCCGGCCTCTGCAATGAAAGCGCCACGAACCAGGCAAGCACCGGCACGAAGAACACCAGCAGATGAAGGGGCGAGAAGAAGCGTTTGCCACTCTTGACGCCCGCGACCCGGGCGTACACGACCAGCCCGAGGAGCGGGAGCAGGAACCCCACCGGGCCCTTCACCAGGGTTGCAAGCGCCGCCGCCAACACGGTCAGGACATGCCACGTGGCGGCGCTTGGTTCCTCGCGCTTCTCCAGCGCCACGAACCCTGCCAGGAGCGCCGCGCACACGAAGAAGGTGAGCGCCATGTCGAAGATCACGATGCGGGAGAAGCCGATGAACAGAGGGGTGGTCCCGACGACAAGGACAGCCGTGGAGGCCGCGCGGTCCCCGTAGGTGTGCCGGCAGAAAAGCCAAACCCGGACCAGTGTCAGCGCTCCGAAGAGGGCCGACGGCAGCCGCGCCGCCGTTTCGTTCTCGCCAAACACGGCCAGGGAGGCGGCCACGGCATCGAAGTAGAGGGCCGGCTTGTCCAGATACGGCATCCCGTTGTAGAGCGGTACCAGGAACGAGCGCGCAGCTTTCATCTCGCGCGCGACTCCGGTGTTTCGACCTTCGTCCGGGTCCATCAGGGGTGACGAGCCCAGGCCGATGAAGATGCAACCGGCCGCGACCACCCATGCCAGCAGGAACGCAGCGCTTTTCTTATGCACTGCCGGTCCCGCCCGGCTTTCCGGCTTGCGCATCGGCACGGAGGCCCGAACCTTCCGGGGCCTGGGCGTCGCTGCCTGCCAGATCGAGTGCATCGGTGAGCTTCATCCTTCGGCCGAGCCACAGCACTCCAAGGATGTCCACGATGCCCACCCACAGACGGTCGTGCATGCCGTAGTGCGAGCGCCCCTTTGCCCTGGGCCGGTGGCTCACCGGAACGGAGACCACCTGCTCCCCCGCTCTCTGGAAGAGGGCGGGCAGGAAGCGATGCATGTGATCGAAGTGCGGCAACTTCAGGAAGACGTCGCGCCTGAAGACCTTCAGGCCGCATCCGATATCGGGCGTGTGGTCCCGGAGCACCCACCCGCGAACGCCGTTGGCGACCTTCGAGGAGACTCGCTTCAGCCAGGTGTCTCTGCGCTTCACGCGCTGCCCGCAGATCATCGCCGGACCTTCAGGGGCCTGTGCCCCTGACAACTTCGCAAGCAGTGCGGGGATATCGGCCGGATCGTTCTGCCCGTCGCCGTCGAGCGTGACGATCCACTGCGCGCGCGACGCGCGCACGCCGGTCGCCAGCGCCGCGCTCTGGCCGCTGTTCCTGACGTGCCGTAGCGGGCGCAGCCTGGGATACCTGGTGAGGCACTCCTTGAGGATTCGCGGCGTGGCATCGGTGCTGCCATCGTCCACGTAGACCACCTCGTAGTCGAGCACGCCCTCGAGCGCGGCGTGGATCTCGGCCAGCAGAGGCGCCACGTTCTCGGCCTCGTTGTGGACCGGCACGACCACCGACACCGCCGGGACGGTGGTGGCTACACGCGCGCTCATGCCTGCTTCACTTGTTTCCACGTCAGCGGATATTAATGGCACCGGAGAACAAAATACAGCGGATGCGGTGCGCTAGAGGGCCTGCCACACCCCTCCGGACAGGGCGGCGAGCGGAAAGGGCGAGGTCCGGCCGGAGGCGACGGTGCCGGGGTGCTCGCCCAGGATGGGACGGAGGGACATGCCATCTCGCACGATTGGCGGCACCGGCACCCGAACCTCTACTGCGTGCTCGTTGGCGTTGATGACGACAATCAACTGTTCCGCTTTGTGGCTTCGTGCGAAGGCGTAGACGCCGCGTGCTGCGTAGAGGGTCGCATAGGTGCCCCGGCGAAGTGCGGTGTGCCGGTGGCGCGTGGCAATCAGCCGGCGGACATGGTCGTGCAGGTTGGAGTCCCACCGCGACCTGTCCCACGGCATGGCCGCACGGCAGGCGGGGTCGGGACCACCGGCGAGGCCTATCTCGTCGCCGTAGTAGAGGCAGGGCGCGCCCGGACTGGTCATCATGTAGAACATCGCCAGCTTGAGGCGATCCTTGATGCCGCCGAGAAGGGTCAGGGTGCGGGGCGTGTCGTGGCTGCCCAGCAGGTTCAGTTGGGCCAGAGAGACGTTCCAGGGGTACCAGGCGAGCATTGTGTCGATGCGGTCCGCGAACGCTCGAGCGCCGAGGGTTCGCAGGCGGTAGCCGCCTGGCCGGGCGCTCGTGTCGAGGCGGGGGCCTCCGAAAAAGCCGAGACAGGAGCGGCTGAATGGGTAGTTCATGAGGGCGTCGAACCTGTCCCCGCGGAGCCACTCCCGGGCCTCGTCCCAGATCTCGCCGACCAGGTACGCCTCGGGGTTGACGGCCTTCACCCGACGGCGCAGCGCCCTCCAGAACCGCCCGTCGTCGATCTCGGTCGGCACATCCAGCCGCCACCCGTCGATTCCCTCGCGCACCCAGTGCTCGGCAACGGCGAGCAGGTAGTCGCGCACGGCCGGCGTTGCGGTGTTGAACTTGGGAAGCTCGGGGAGTCCCCACCAGGAGGCGTAGTTGAGCGGGCGGCGTGGTGAGCTGTCATACGCGCGGAGGGGGTAGCCCTGGATGTGAAACCAGTCACGGTAGGGCGAGAGCGGTCCGTTCTCGAGGATGTGGTGAAAGGCGAAGAACCCCCTTCCGGCGTGGTTGAAGACACCGTCGAGGATCACCCGCATGCCGCGAGCATGGCACGCCTGCAGGAGCTCGCCGAACGCGCGGTTGCCGCCGAGGAGGGGGTCGACCTGGTAGTAGTCGTAGGTGTGGTACCTGTGGTTGGCGGCTGACTGAAAGATCGGGTTGAGGTAGATCGCGTTGATGCCCAGGTCGGTCAGGTAGTCGAGCCGCTCGGCGATACCCAAGAGGTCCCCGCCCTTGAAGCCGAGCGGAGTGGGCGGGTCACCCCAGGGCTCGAGGCTGGGAGACTTGGGCACCCGGGTGCTCTTTGCGAAACGATCCGGGAAGATCTGATAGAAGACCGCATCTTGAACCCAGCTTGGAACGCGTGGCAGGGTCATACGAGGCTTTCCCCCAGGTCCGGTCGCTGCCGGGCGCAGGTTGCCTGCAATTCTAGCGGAGCGCGCTCGCGGCGGTGGGCGAGGCCTCGTCGATCCATTTCAACGCCGCTTCTTCAGCGCGCTTCGGCCTGCGAGAACGGCCCGAAGGCCGGCCGCACGCCTCCCCTCAGCGCTCCAGGACGAGGATCTCGAACGTCCCCGGGAGGACGCTCGGGCGCGGCTTTGGGTTCTCCGCTGTGGGCGATGGCGGTGGCCCGAACTGTGCCGTGGAGAGGTAGATTCTGTGGGTGGCCCCATCCAGCGCGAGGGTCTTCGCCCCGCGCTTGGTCGGGACGTCGCCCAGCAGGGTGAACTTTTCCGGTGAGTCCTCGTGGACGACGGTCAGCGTCCCCTCGCCATTGGAGCTGAAGGCGAGAGCTGTCGCAGGGTCGAAGGCGATGCCGTCCACACCGCCGCCGATCGGCAGGGTCGCAATGACACGCCCACTGTCACCGTCCACCACCGCCATCACCTTGCTCCTGCAGCCGACAAACAGACGCCGGTGCGCGCGGTCGATGCCCAGCCCGGTCGGCGTCTCGCACGGCGCGAGCGGCCAACGTTCCTTGACCTCGAGGGTGCGTGCGTCGAACGCCACGAGCGTCGCGGTGTCCTCGAGGTTTACATACATCCGCCCTTTGCCGTCGGCGACCGCAAACTCGGGCTTCCCGCCCAGGGGAATCGTGCCGACCACCTGGGCGCTCGCGGCATCAATCGCGGTGGCGTTGGCGCTATCACCGTTGAACGTGAAGATTCGGCGCGAGGTTGGCTCGTAG
>JALHTD010000197.1 GCA_022865555.1 Thermoanaerobaculaceae bacterium
CTCCACCAGCCCGAGGGAGAACACCACCACCAGCACCGCGAAGGCCAGGATCGCGGCGATGATCTGGTTGCGCACCAGCGCCGAGGTCAGCAGGCCGATGGACAGGAACAGGGATCCCAGGAGGGCGATACCCAGGTAGCCGCTGACGACGGGGCCGTAGTCGATCGTGGCGTGGCTCGCCAGGATCGCGACGTAGACGAGAGTCGGCGCCCAGAGGAACAGGTAGAACACCAGCGCTGCGAGGAACTTCCCTACCACCACCTGCCCCTCGCTGACCGGGGAGGTGAGCAGCACCTCCAGCGTGCCGGTGCGGCGCTCCTCGGCGAGCAGGCGCATCGTGATCACCGGGACCACGAACAGGAGGAAGAGCCAGAAGAAGATCGTGCCGCCGAAGATCAGCTTGAGCGGGGCCATCGCCTGGGTCCTCGGGTCGTTGAGGAACGCCACGATGAGGTAGAACACGTAGCCGTTGATGAACAGGAACGCGGTGAGCACGACGTACGCGAGCGGCGACGAGAAGTACGCCAGCAACTCGCGGTGGACGAGCGCCAGAAGCTTACGCATTGGCCACCTCCTCGCCCTGCGCCTCCTGCTCGGCGACGTCCCGCGTGGTCAGGCGCAGGAAGATGTCCTCCAGCGAAGGCATCGTCTGGGCGAGCTCCAGCAGCACCCAGCCCTTCTGCACGGCCAGGGTGAAGACCTCCCGGCGCAGGTCCGCGCCGCCCTCGACGGCGACGTGGAATCGGCCGTTACCGTCGCTGCGCACGTTGCCCGCCCCGCGCAGCGCCTCCAGGCCCGCCTTGGCCTCGGCCTCCGGGGCCTCGAGCTGCACCTTCAGCTCCGCGGTTCCCGCCAGGCCTCTGCGCAGCTGGTCGGGTGTTCCGTCGGCGACGATCTTGCCGTCGTCGATAATCAGCACCCTCCGGCAGACCTGCTCGACTTCGGGCAGGATGTGTGTGGAGAGAATCACCGTGTGGTCGCGCCCGAGCTCGGTGATCAGCTCGCGGACCTTGACGATCTGGCGGGGGTCCAGGCCTACGGTGGGCTCGTCCAGGATCAGTACCGGCGGGCGGTGGATGAGCGCCCCGGCGAGGCCCACGCGCTGGCGGTACCCCTTCGAGAGCGTGCCGGCCAGCTGCCTGCGGACGTCGCCGACCATGCAGCGGTCGCTGACCGCCTCCACCCGCTCCCGCACCTCGGCGCGTGGCACGCCCTCGACGGCGGCGCGGTAGCGCAGGTACTCCTCCACCCGCATCTCGGGGTAGAGCGCCACGTTCTCGGGCAGGTACCCGATGCGCGCGCGCACTTCCAGCGGGTTGCGCTCGACCTCGAGCCCGGCCACCCGGACCCTCCCCGAGGTGGCCGTCAGGAAGCCGGTGATCATCCGCATCGTCGTCGTCTTGCCGGCCCCGTTGGGACCCAGGAAGCCCAGCACCTCGCCCTCGGGGACGAAGAACGACACGTTGTCCACCACGTCCTTGTCCACAAAGCGTTTCGTCAGACCCTCGACCTCGATCACACGTCACCTCCGAGTGCGCACGGGCGGACCGGGACCCCGGCTCGCCCGGGCCCGGCCTGCGCGGGACGGTCCCCGCTGGGGCGGACCCCAAGCAATTGGCCTGCCAATCTACACCATGGACTGAAACGCACGCCAGATCTGTCCCGGCCGCAGTGGCGCGCCAAGCTGACGTCCTTATTTTTCCACTCCGTGGGGTTTCTTTGCCCCTCGGGCTCTGAGCGGTCGCTCGCCGCGGCCATCGAGGCCGCAGCTCCGACCCGCCTGCGCGTGCGACCGAGCGGGCACAGACCGTCGTGCGGACCCTCGCTGTTCCCCTCCCTCGCGCGAGACGTTCGGTCGGGGCCAGCGTCTCCACCCGCCGGTCTGGCCGCTCGGGCCCCGCACGCTTCGGCGCGATGGCTCCTTCCGCCCGCGGGGCGGATTTCACCAACACCCCGTTCGCCGTGCACCTGCACAGCCGACATCGCCGTACCGGCAAACCGTGTACACGGGGTCGTCCCGCCAGACACCGGGAGGGGGGCATTCAAACCGCCCGGCGGGTGCCAACGGCCATCCCTCCGGAGGCTGCGGGGACCCGGCGCGCGGATCGCGGCTGGGGTATCGGTGACGCGGTTTCTTGCGGACACCGAGGGGCCCCCGGCCCGAGACGCGCTGCCGGGTCGCAGCCGCAGGAGTCTCGGCGCGCAGCGAGCGGGGGCGAGCAAGCGCCGAGCCGCCGCGCACCCGCCGGGCAA
>JALHTD010000198.1 GCA_022865555.1 Thermoanaerobaculaceae bacterium
GTATGCGAGAACGTCGTGAGAATAACACGGGGCGTGTGCGGCCGCGCGCCGTTCGATGACGGTGGCGGCACGGGCGGGTACCATGGAGACGGAACGCTGCGATGGGTCCAGCGAGACATCCGACAGGAGAGCAGGCTCGCACGGCACCGAGCCACCCTGGGGGCGTGCGCCTCGAGGCAACCGATGTCCTGGTCCTCGGGACGCTCGCGGTGTTCGCGGTGCTCGCTGTGGTTTTCCGCGGCCGAGTTGATGGCTGGCCGATCCTGGTCGCGAAGGACCTGGCCGCGGTCGCGGTCTTCGTCGCAGCCGTCGTCGTGACGGGCCGGATCCGGCCGGGCTGGGCGTGGTTTGTCGCGCGGACCGCAACGGTCTCACTCGCCTACGCCTGGCTCTTCGGCGCGGTGGCGCGGCTCCAGCTCATCGTCCACGGCCGCTGGCTGGACGGCATCGTGCTGGGTCTCGAGGACCGCCTCTTCGGGGTGCAGCCCACGATCTGGCTCGAGAGGTTCACACGGCCGTGGCTGACCGAGTGGATGATGTTCGCCTACGTCGTCTACATCGCGCTCTACCCGCTGGTGTGCCTTGTCATCTACCGGGGCCACGGTAGGCGAGCTCTGGAGGAGTGCCTCCTCGCCCTCGGCCTCGCCAACGTCGCCTGCGACCTCGGCTTCATCGTGTTTCCCGTCGCAGGCCCGGCGGCGTTCATGGGCACGGCGTACTCGGTGCCCCTTGACGGCTGGCTGTTCACCGCGGTGGGGGAGTTCATCCGGACGAAGCTCCACTACGTCGGCGGCTCGCTGCCGAGCCCGCACGCCGCGGCCGCCACGGTGATGTGGGCGATGTCCTGGCGATACAGCCGCCGCCTTGCCTGGGTCCTGGCCCCCGTCGTCCTCACGCTCTACGTCGCGACGTTCTACTGCCGCTACCACTACCTGACCGACGCCGTCTTCGGTATCGCGACGGCGGTCGCGGCGCTCGCGTTGACCCCGACGCTGATGCGGTGGTGGCAACGGCGCTTCGCATCCGAGTGAGGCGATCCGCGTTGCTTGACGTCGTCGGTCGCGGTGTTAGTCTCGAAGAAGAGAGGAAGCAGCGGTGTCTTTTCAGGTCGAGACGACAAAGCCCCCAGGCGGCGCCTCGCCGCTTCGAGGTCGCCGTCTACTCGCCTGGCTGCTGGCCGGTGCCGCGGCTGCGGTCGCGGTGCTCGTGGTCGCGGCGGTCGTCGCCCTGCGCAGCGTGGACCTGAGCCGGTTCACGGGCACGATCGCAGCCGCGGTGAAGAGCCAGACCGGCCGCGAGCTCACGGTGGGACGAGGGCCGCACCTCCGGATTTCTCTCTTGCCCTCCATCGTTCTCGAGGACGTTGCCCTGTCCAACGCGCCGTGGGGATCGCGGAAGGAGATGGTACGCGTCAAGCGGGTCGAGCTGCGGGTGAAGCTGCTCGCGCTCCTGCACGGCGAGATCCTGGTGGACCGGCTCGTGCTCGCCGGGCCCGACGTGCTGCTCGAGACCGACGAGAAGGGTGAGGGCAACTGGGTGCTCGGGCAGCCGGGCCAGGCCGCGTCGTCCGAGACACCGGGCACTGAGGGCTCGCTGCTGTCCCGTGTCGGGATCCGCGAGGTGCGGGTGACCGACGCGCTGCTGGCCTACCGCGACGGCTGCGCGGGCTGGCGGGTCGGGGTCCACGTGCCGCACCTCGCCCTCGCTGCGAGCAGGCGCTCGAAGGGCAACCTCGACGTGGAGGGAGCTCTCAGCCTCGACCGCGCGGTCGTGTCGGTCTCCGGAGTGATCGGCGGCGTGGACTCGATGCTGGGGAGCCGGCCGTTTCCCCTCGCGCTTTCGCTCTCGATGAAGGGGGCGGTCGCCAAGCTCGAAGGCGCGATCGAGCGCGTTCGGGACCTCGCGGGTGTGGACCTGAAGATCACCCTCGAGGTCACCGATCCGAAAGCGGTCGCGGCGTCGCTCGGCACAGCGCCGCCGGGGCTGGCGCCGTTTCAGGTGGAATGCCGGGTGCGCGACTCGGGGAAAGGCTGGGCGCTGGACCCACTGCGCTTCACGGCCGGAAGGAGCTCGATCTCCGGTAGCGTGGGTTACGTGATGGGATGCCCGCGTTCGAAGATCTCCGCCGAGCTTCGCGCCGCACTTCTAGATCTGGGCGAGCTCACCGGAGCGGGCAAGGATGGCCGAACCACCTCCAACGCGCCGGCGACAAAGGGCGGCAAGCTCTTCTCGGCCGAGCCGCTCCCGCTCGACGTGCTGAGAGCGTTCGACGTCACCGCCGCAGTGCAGGTGGAAACCCTCGTGCTTCCGGGCGGCGCGGAGGCCCGGTCGGTTGCGGCGCGCGCGGTGCTCACCAACGGACGGCTGGTGGTGGACCCGCTCTCCCTTACGCTGGGCGGGGGCCGCATCAGCGGGTCCCTGCGCCTCGACGCCGGCCGCCGGCCGGGGTTCACGGCCAACCTGACCGGCAGCGATGTGGAGCTGCGGGCGCTGCTGGCGCTTCTGGGCGCGCGGGCGGACGTCAGCGGAGGCCCGACGGATCTGACGATCGCGCTGGCCGGGAGCGGCGGCTCGCTGCACGAGTGGGTGGCGAGCCTGGGTGGGAAGGTCCGGATCGTGGTCGGGCCGGGACGTATCGAGGGAGCCGCGCTCATGCTCGGTGGCGACGTGCTCACCGGAGCGCTCGATGCCGTCAATCCGTTCCGCAAGAGCGATACGTCCACCGAGCTGCGCTGCGCCGTGATCAACGTGCCCGTGGAGCGCGGCGTGGTGCGGCTCGACCGCAGGGTCGCGGTGGAGACCTCGAAGATCAACATCGTGTTGGCGGGTATGGCCGACCTCGGGACCGAGATGCTGGATGTGGGGTTCCGTTCGAAGGCGACGCAGGGGCTCGGGATGGGCCTCGCGAACTTCGCCGGGGCGGTGAGAGTGCAGGGTCCGTTTACCAGTCCCGCTCTAGGTGTGGACGCCGAGGGGACGGCGATGGCGGCGAGCACGCTCCAGTCGGCCGTCAAATCCCGCGGGCGCTCGCTCTTCCAGGGCAGGATCCAGGAGATGTTCGTAGCAGAGTCGCCGTGCAAGGACGCTCTCGGCGAGGCTCCCCCCTCCCGCCCGTGGCCGCTGAGCCTGTTCCGGAAGCGGTGAGGTGACGCGACGGTACAGGACGTGCGATCCTTCCTCCCGTGGACGTGATGGCGCAGCCGAGCACGTTCTTCGTCACCGGTGCCACCGGGTTCATCGGCAGCAAGCTCGTTGCCGAGTTGGTCCGCCGCGGGCATGCCGTGCGGGCGCTCGTGCGGCGGACGAGCAGCCACCGGGACCTGGAGGGCGAACGCATCGCCACCGTCGAGGGCGACATCGGCGACCGGGGCTCGCTGCTCCGGGGCATGGAGGGATGCTCCGGGGTGTTCCACCTCGCGGCCTACGCCAGGAACTGGGCGCGCGACCCGAGCACGTTCTTCGAGGTCAACGTCGAGGGGACGAGGAACGTGCTGGGCGCGGCGAAGTCTGCCGGCGTGGGCAAGGTGGTGCTCACCTCGACGATGGTGACGCTCGGGCCGACGCCGCCGGGCACCGTGGGCGACGAACGCATGGCGCGGATCACACCGCGCTTCTACACGGAGTACGAAGAGAGCAAGACGGTCGCCGAGCATGAGGCTCTCCGGATGGCCTCGGAGGGCCTGCCGGTCGTGGTCGTGAACCCCACCAGGGTGTACGGCCCGGGCAAGCTCACGGAGGGAAACTCCGTGAC
>JALHTD010000199.1 GCA_022865555.1 Thermoanaerobaculaceae bacterium
GCGCCACGATCGTCAGCGAGAAGGAGGTCGGCACGGTGTCGGCAGCCGAGATCCAGGCCGAGGTGTCGAAGCCTCCGGCGCCGCCTGCCCAACTGGCGGTCGCGGCCGCTCCGCCACCCCCGCCGGCCCCGGCTCCGGCCATGAAGCTCCCCAAGACCGCCGGTCCGCTGCCGCTGATCGGGCTGCTCGGTCTTCTCTCGCTCGGCCTTGGGGCGGGCCTGTCGGCCCTGCGCCGCCGCGAAGAGATCTGACCTCGCTTTCACATTGCATCGAGGCGGGCCGGCCGAAGGGTCGGCCCGCTTCCTTTTCGACCCTCGACGCCGGCGGCAGACTCAGCCGAGGCAGATGAAGAGGTCGAGCGCCACGCCCAGCACCCAGTGCGCCACGATCACGTAGAGCAACGAGCGCGAGCGGAAGGCCACGATCCCGAAGACGAGCCCGCCTACGACCGCGCCGTAGATCTCACCGGAGGGCTTGCCAATGTGCACGAGGCACGAGAGCGCGGTCTGCACCAGGATCGCGTACCAGTCGCCCAGACTCTCGCGCAGCCCGAACTGGACGAACCCGCGGAAGAAAACCTCGAAGCCGATGTAGTACGCGAGGTAGGCCGCAGCGTGGGCGAGAAAGGCCGGGGCCGAGGCACACGCCCCCCTGTACAGCGGGTACTGCGCCACGAACTCGGGAGCCCTGGAGGCCAGGGCGCCGAGCACGGCCATCACCGGCGCCATCACCGCGAGCGCCTTGAGCCCGAACCGCCAGTCGCCGAGCGCGAGGCCGAACGCCGCGAGCGGCTCCCTGAAGACGAGCCGGACGATCGCCAGCGAGACGAGGCCGAGCAGAACGAAGGAGGACAGGAATGCGTACAGTTCGGCGGCCTGGGCTGGGCTGGCGAGCGCGCCGGAGCCCGCTCCCCCCGGGAAGAAACCCCCGGCTGCGTAGTACCTCCAGGTCGTGAGAACGAGCGGTGCCCAGAGCAGGATCAGGGTCGGCTTGAGGTTCTCCCCGGAGAGGAGCCCCTTCAGCGAGATCGAGGTCTCGAAGCGCCTCATGCCTGCGCTCCCTCCTTCGCCCGCCGGCGGTGCAGCCACTCGCAGGTCAGGGAAACCCCCTCCTTCAGCGGCGTGACCGTGTAGCCGAGCTCCCGCTCCGCCCTGGCGGAGGAGTACGCCCAATCCTGAAGGAACGTCTCCACCCACCCGGCGGTGATCAGCGGGTACCGCCCGAACCACCGGGCGCTCGTTCCTTGCAGGCGGCCGTACGAGATCGCGAGCCACGCCGGCAGGTTGAGCCGGAGGTGCCTCTTCCCGGTCGTCTCGTCCACGAGGTCGAAGAACCCCCTCAACGAAACGTTCTCTCCCCCGAGGATGTAGCGCTCGCCCACCCGTCCCTTCTCCATCGCGAGGATGTGCCCCCGCACCAGATCGTCCACGAACGCGTAGTTTCCCACGTTGACCCCGCCGGCGAGAAGGAACGGGAACCTCCCGCGGTCGTAGAGGTCGATCATCACGGTCACGGAGTTTCCCTCCGTGAGCTTGCCCGGGCCGTACACCCTGGTGGGGTTCACGACCACGACCGGCAGGCCCTCCGAGGCCATCCGGAGAGCCTCCTGCTCGGCGACCGTCTTGCTCTCCTCGTACTCGGTGTAGAAGCGCGGTGTGATCCGCGCCATGCGCTCGTCGCCCACGGTGCCCGGCGGCGTCGGGCCGAGCGTCACCATCGTCGAGGTGAGGACGACCCTTTCGACACCGGCGGACCTCGCCGCGCCCAGCACGTTCCTCGTCCCCTCGACGTTGACCTCGAA
>JALHTD010000200.1 GCA_022865555.1 Thermoanaerobaculaceae bacterium
CCCAGGTACGGCCGCAAAGCCTCGGGCACCGTCACGGTCCCGTCGGCGTGCTGGTAGTTCTCCAGGATCGCGATGAGGGTGCGCCCCACCGCGAGGCCCGAGCCGTTGAGAGTGTGGAGAAGGCGCGTCCTGCCGCCAGCCGCAGGCCGGTACTTGATGTCCGCGCGCCGGGCCTGGAAGTCCTCGCAGTTGGAGCAGGAGGAGATCTCCCGGTAGCACTGTTGTCCCGGCAGCCACACCTCGAGGTCGTGAGTCTTGGCGGCGGCGAACCCAATGTCGCCGGTCGAGAGCGTGACCACCCGGTAGGGAATCCCCAGCCGCCGCAACACCGACTCCGCGGCCTTGGTGAGCACCTCGAGCTCGGCGTAGCTGGTCTCCGGGGTGGCGAAGTGCACCAGCTCGACCTTGTTGAACTGGTGGTTCCGTATCAACCCGCGCACGTCGCGGCCGTAGGAGCCGGCCTCGGCGCGGAAGCAGGGGGTGTAGGCGCAGTAGCGGCGCGGCAGGGAAGCTTCCTCCAGGACCTCGCCACGGTGCAGGTTGGTGACCGGCACCTCGGCCGTCGGCACCAGGTAAAGATCGGTCCCCTCGACGCGGAAGAGATCCGCCCCGAACTTTGGGAGCTGGCCGGTCCCAATCAGCGCCTCCCGGTTGACCAGGAACGGCACGTACACCTCCCGGTACCCGGTTCCCCGGTGCAGGTCCAGCATGAACGTGACCAGCGCGCGCTCGAGCGCCGCGCCCATCCCCCACAACACCGCAAAGCGCGCCCCGGCCACCTTCGCGGCCCGTTCGAAGTCGAGGATCCCGAGCGCCGGACCCAAATCCCAGTGGGCCTGCGGCTCGAAGTCGAAGGCCGGCGGCGCACCCCAGCTGTGCTCGACCCGATTGGCGGTCTCGTCGGGCCCCACCGGGACCGTCTCGTGCGGGAGGTTGGGGATCGCAAGCTCGAGCCCCGCCGCCGCTTCGGCCAGAACAGCCGCTTCCGTCTCGGCCGCGGCGATGCGGGTCCCCAATTCGGCCATCCTCGTGCGCAACACCTCCCCCTCCTCCTTGCGACCCTTTGCAAATAGCGCGCCCACCTCCTTCGAGCCACGGTTGCGCTCGGCCTTCAACGCCTCCAGCTCGGCCTGAGCCTCGCGCCAGCGGGCGTCGGTGGCCAGAAGCTCCGCAAGGGGGGCATCGCTCCCGCGCGCCGCGAGGGCGGCCCGGATGCGGTCGGGTGAGGTGCGCAACAGCTCTCGCGCCAGCATGGAGAACCTCCAGAGGGCGAATTGTTTCCCTTCGGCGCGCGCGAGTCAACCGCAGGCGTTGCCGCAACCCCCGAGAACGTATACTCCGGGAGATGACCGGCGCGAGGGTGCAGGCAGCCTTGCCGTGGGCGGCGTTCACGCTCCTCGGCGCGTGCATGGCCTTGGTGGGAGGGGTGCCCGTCCCCGAGGTCCTGTGGGCCACGGCAAGTGCGGCGGCGGCGCTGCTCCCTTCCGGGTTCGTTGCCCCCTCGGGGTGGCGGCGGCGCGGGTCGGAGGCGCTGCTGCTCCCGGCCGCCTTTGCTCTCGTGATGGTGGACGACCCCACGATGCGGCGGATGATGCTGCCGCCGCTGCTGCTGCTCCCCGCCATAGGGGCGACAGCCGCAGCGTTCCCACGCGCGAGCGGGCGCTCCCGACCCTTGCTGCTGGCCGCGCTCGCCGTCGCCGCCCGGGCCGCCTGTGGGCTCGGCCTGCTGGGCCTGCCCTGGTGGCACATCACCCTTGTCCTCGCCGGTGCGGCTGCGCTCGCGTGGAGCGCGACGCGCTTGGCGGGGGGGTTCTCCGGCGCCGTTTGCGCGCTGCTCGCGGGACCGCTCCCCCTCGAGGCCGCGCCGACCTGGGTGCCGCTCGTACTCCTCGCCGTGGGAGCTGCGGGGGCGGCCGTTCCACGGTCGGCGCCTGCGAGCCTGCCTCGCCTGCGTGGATGGCTCCCGGGCACGGCGGCAGTGGCGCTGGCCGCGGCCACGCTCGCCCCGTGGGGCGGCCTCGCCCCACAGCGAGCGCTGCCCGGTGCGGGGTGGGCGGGCGCGGCGGCGCCGCTCGCGGCCCTGGCCGTCACGCCGTTTCTCCCCGCTGCCCTTGGAGGTGCCGCCTGGCTCGCCGCAACCCTGACCCTCGGGCCGGTGCAACCACCACCGCCCGATCGCCCCGCGGTCGAGCTCACGGCCGCGCGCCCAGAGGTGGCCTTGCCCGTTTCGGTGGCGGGAACGTACATGCTTGACCTGACGATGGCGAACGCCGCGTCGCTGCCGGCCGATGCGCCGGTCGCGACGGTGCTCGACGCCGGCGCGCCTCTGGTCCTGCGGGCAGGCGTGGATACCGGGGAATGGGCGCACGAGCGGCCCGACGTGCGGGCCCGCGTTGCGCATCCGCTGCCAAAACACCCGGTGTGGCGCCCCGGCGGGTTCGGGCGCCATGCGCTCTGGGGCGTGGCCGGCCGCACCGAAGCGCTGCTCCCTGCCGGCGTTCGACCCCGCCTCGTGCGGGAGGCGACTCTTCCCCCAGAGGTCGTGCTGGTCGCGGCGGCCGCCGGCACCGAGGGGCCAACCCCACCGCGGGACTGGCCGCTGCCAGCGTGGATCCTCGCGGCCGCCGCCGTGGTCGCGGTCTTGCAGTTCGCGAGCCGAACGTGGAGGCACCCGGCCGCCGCGATCCCCTGGACGCTGCTGACCGCCGCTTCGGTGCTCGCGCGTATGCCGGTCGAGCCGCTGCGCCTCGTTGCCGAGCGCCACGGGGTCGACATCGCGCTGGCCGCGGTGCTGTCGGCGTGGCTACCGGCCACGACGGCGTGGCTGCGACAGCGGCGAGTGTTCATCACAGCCGCCGCACTGCTGCTCCCCATGGCCCTAGCCACCCCACACCTCTTTCCTTCCGGTGGGGACGAGCAGTACCACCTCATCGTGCTGCGGTCGCTCGCCAACGACCACGACCTCGACCTCACCAACAATTACGATCTCCAAAACCACCCCGACAACCGGATCTACATGACCGGCAGGGTGTTCCTGCACTCTCCGGTGCTCGCAGCGATGCTGGTTCCCGGCTACCTCCTGGGAGGCCGTGCAGGTGCTCTTGCCGTGCTGGCTCTGATGGGAGCCGGCGTCGC
>JALHTD010000013.1 GCA_022865555.1 Thermoanaerobaculaceae bacterium
CCTCGCCCCGATGCGCGGATTCCTGAGGATGGGCGCGATCATCGGGCTCATCTTCATCGTGGGGGGCGCGTTCAACATCCTCAACGACACCGGGGCGATCGCCGCGGGCATCCACCAGCTCGTGAAGCTTCTGGGGCACCGAAGCTACCTGATCATTCCGATCGTGATGACGGTGTTCTCGTTCTTCGGGGGTGCGTACGGCATGGCCGAGGAGGCGATCCCGTTCGCCCTGATCTTCGTGCCGATGGCCCTCGCCCTCGGCTACGACTCGATCGTCGGGGTCTGCCTGTCGTTCGTGGCCGCCGGGGTTGGGTTCTCTGCCGGCTTCCTCAACCCGTTCACCGTCCAGATCTCGCAGGCCATCGCGGGCGTGCCCCTGGGCTCGGGGATCTACTACCGCATCCTCGTCTGGATCATCGCCACCACGCTGGCCATCGTCTGGGTGATGGTGTATGCGGCGCGCGTCAAGGCCGACCCCACGCGCAGCATCATGTACGACCTCGACCGGCAGCGCCGCGAGGAGATCGGAAAGGCCGGGGCGGAGCCGGTCGTGTTCACCTGGCGGCACGGCCTGTGCCTGCTCGTCCTCCTCGGCGCGGTCGTCGGGCTGATCGTGGGCTCGACGATGTACAAGTGGTACATGGTGGAGTTCGCGGGGCTCTTCTTCGCGATGGGCGTGCTGGCCGGGCTCGCCGCCGGCATCGGGCCGAACAAGCTCGCCAAGTCGTTCATCACGGGCGCAAAGGACCTTGGCGGCGCCGCGCTGATCGTCGCCTTCGCCGGGGGCATCGTCGTGATCCTCGAGGACGGCCACATCCTGGACACCATCCTCTACGGCATGGCCTCCGTCACCTCGCACTTCGGGGGCGTGCTGGCGGCCCAGGCGATGTACGTGCTGCAGTTCATCCTGAACTTCTTCATCCCGTCGGGCTCGACCAAGGCTGTGCTGACGATGCCGCTCCTCGCGCCGCTCGCGGATCTCTCGGGGATCACACGGCAGACGCTCGTGCTCGCCTACCAGCTCGGGGCCGGCTTCAACAGCATGATCCTCCCGACCTCCGCGGTCACGGTGGGCACGCTGGCGCTGGCCAAGATCCCCTACGAGCGCTGGGTGAAGTGGAACTGGAAGATGCAGATCCTCTTCTTCGTGCTCTCGCTCTCGGCGCTGGTCTGGCCCGCGCTCACCGGGTGGACGGGGATTCGCTAGGCCCGATCCGTGTGCCTCTTCGCCGGCGCAGCGCGGTGCATCGGGACTGAATCCCAGGCGTAAGCTTTTCTCCTCCCGTGCGACGGAGGCGCTCAGGCCGCCTCTTGACTTGCGAAATCCGGCTTGGTAGCCTGCCGGCCAGGTTAGATATTAGATCAGATATACGGAGTCGCAATGGCAAGTGAGCCCACACCCCGCTCGCACCGCCAGCTCCACCACTGGGTCGCGGACCGCCTGCGCTCCGACATCCTGGAGGGACGGCTCAGGCCGGGGGAGTGGCTCCGCCAGGAGAGGCTGGCCCAAGCGTACAGCGTCTCCCAGATGCCGGTGCGCGAGGCGCTCAAGCAGCTCGCGGCCGAGGGGCTCGTGGAGCACGTCCCGTACCGGGGCGTGCGGGTGGTCGAGTTCGCCGCCGAGGACGTCGAGGACCTGTACGCCTGCCGGGCTTTCATCGAGGGCATGGCGGCGCGGTCCGCCGCGCAGAACGTCACCGACGAGGAGCTCTCCGACCTGGCGGGGCTGCACGAGCAGATGGTGCGCTGCAGGACCCCGGAGGACCTGGCCCAGTACCGCGAGCTGAACCGCCGCTTTCACGCGCTCATCTTCTCGGCCAGCCGGCGGTCGTACATCGTGAGGACGCTCGCGCAGCTGTGGTCCGCCTTCCCCACGATGCTGTGGAGCAACATCCCGCGGATCGCCGTGGCATCGGTGCCCGGCCGCGACGAGCCCGATGCCGCCGAGCACGAGGAGATCGTGGCGGCGCTTGCGGCGCGTGACGCCGAGCGCGCCGAGCGCGCGGTGCGCAGGCACATCGAGTCGGCGGGAGAGATGCTGGTGGCAGGAATGAGGGCGCAAACGTGAGCAAGCATCGGTGCGATATGCCGCCATCGTGGCGGTGTGCGTGCCTGGCATTGGCGGGGCCGGTGTGGCGAGCCCGTGCAGGCTTCCGGTCCAGGATCGAGGCGCCGCGCCCGTTCAGGCGTGGCGCCCGGGGAGGAGACATGATGCGAAAGGTTCTTCAAGGTGCTGTGGTAGGCCTGATGGTGCTTGCGCTGGCGGCGCCGGTCGCCGCGCAGAGCAGCACGTCGGGCGGCATCCGGGGCACGGTCAGGGACCCGCAGGGAGTGGTGCTCCCGGGCGTCGCGGTGACGGCGTACTCCACCGCCCTGGTCGCCGGGAAGATGACCGCGTACTCTGACGAGCGCGGGGTGTACAGGTTCACCTCGCTGCCCATCGGGACCTACGTCCTCGAGGCCGAGCTCGCCGGGTTCGCGAAGGTCCGGCAGGAGGACGTGCGGATCAGCATCGGCCGTGAGCTGGGCATCGACATCACGCTCTCACAGGCGAAGGTGGCCGAGGCGATCACGGTCAGCGCCGAGGCTCCGGTAATCAGCACGGTGGGCAACCAGGTGTCGAGCTACTTCGACACCAAGTGGATCGAACGCCAGCCGCTGCCCAGGAACTTCTACTTCATCCTCAACGCGGCCCCCGGCGTGAACTCCGAACCCACATCCGTGCTGACGAGCAACGTGCTGGCGTACGGCGGCAACTCCGCCCGCCAGAACACCTACACCCTCGACGGGGTGAACGTCTCCGACCCGGGAGGCGGCTCGTACTGGGTGCTGCCGAGCATCCAGTGGATGGAGGAGGTCCGGGTCGGCGGGCTCGGCGCAGACGCCGAGTACGGCGGCTTCACGGGCGGCGTGATCAACGGCGTGACCAAGTCGGGAGGCAACGTCTTCCACGGTGGGATCGAGTACTACTACGAGCCGGAGAGCTGGGTCTCCAACAACAACCCGGAGGGGGCGCAGTCGACGTTCAAGTTCTCCGACGCGGCGCTCAGCCTGGGTGGCAAGTTCGTGGAGGACAAGCTCTGGTACTTCATCTCCGGCGAGTACTGGCAAAACACGACGACACCGGTGAACGCCCCATCGTCCTCTGTTCGCAATATCGGCCGCGGCCTCGGCAAGCTCACCTTCCAGGCCAGCGAGGGGAACCGGTTCTCGTTCATGGCCGAGGACGACAAGGTGGTTAACCAGAACCGCGGGAGCGACCCGTACGTCATGCCGGAGGCAACGTACAAGCAGGTGGGGCCCAACGTCACGGCGAGCCTTGGGTGGGAATCGCTGATCAACGCCAATAACTTCATCAACCTCAGGGCTACTTACATGGACGGACGCGACGACGCCCTGCCGTACCACGGCGAAAACACCAATGGCCGCATCGACGAGAACACCGGGATCTCCTGGGTCAACCTGGACATTCGAGGCCTCGACTTCCGTCGCAGCGAGAGCATCGACGGTTCCTGGAACCTGTTCTCCGACGCCCTGTTCGGTGGCAACGACTCGCACTCGTTCAAGTTCGGAGCGAAGTACGAGGTCGGTTGGGTCACCGAAAACACAATCCGTAACGGCGGCTTCACCTACTACGACGACTCCTCGTCCTGCGACTCGGAGGAGGCGTACTTCGCCGACCCGACGTGCGGCGCCTACTACATCGAGAAGGGCTACGGCGAGTACAACGAGTGGCTGAAGTGGAACGGCTATTCGCTCTACGCTCAGGACTCGATCCGCCTCGACCAGTTCACGCTCAACATCGGGTTGCGCTACGGCGGCTACAACGGCGGGTTCGCGGAGGGCCATGGCGACCAGAACATCTACCAGGTGACCTACTTGGATCCGCGCATCGGGTTCGTGTGGGACCTCACCGGCAACGCGCGCAGCGTCGTGAAGGCGCACTGGGGCAGGTACCACCAGGGGATGGTTGCCTGGTTCTGGGATCGTGAGGCCTCGGGAAACATCGAGGTGCCCAGCCAGGACTGCTACTGGGATTCGGACACGCAGGCGTACAGCGACTGCGACGAGCCGGTGTCGGGCAGCACCGCCACCATGGGCGATCTCAGCCACCCGTACGTTGACGAAACGCTCGTCACCTTCGAGCAGGCTCTCGGCCCGGTCAGCTCGATCGGCCTCGACCTGATGCAGCGGAACTTCCGCAGCTTCATGGTGATGGAGAACGTGAACGACGACTACGAGACGCTCGTCGCGCACAACAACCCGTTGACCGGGGGCGACCTCCCGGTCTACGACCTGCTCTCGCCGCCCGTCTTCGTCCTCACCCAGAACAACCCGGCGTTCCGCGACTTCAAGTCGGTGATACTCCGCTTCGACAAGCACTACGCCGACGGCTGGCAGCTCAGGGCCTCGGTCGTGTGGTCGGACAACAAGGGGAACATCGAGAACGACTACAGCTACGAACCCTCCTACACGGACAAGAACGGCCAGACCAACCTCGTCGGCAGAATGACGTACTCGACCAACGAGTGGGAGGGCAAGCTCTCCGGCTCGGTGGACCTCCCGCTCAACTTCCAGTTCAGCGCGTTCTACACCTACCTGTCGGGGCAATACTGGACGCCGTACGTGCGGGTCAGGGGGCTCGACTGGAACGCCAGCACCGGAAACTTCATCTACATGGTCCCGCTGGGCACCGAGAAGTTCCCCGCGCGCAACCTCATCGACCTACGGCTCGCCTGGAACGCCAACTTCGGCAAGGCCATGAACCTGACGCTCTCGGCGGAGTGCTTCAACTGCACGAACAGCTCGACGAAGCTCAGCAACGCTTCTGACCGCTGGGGCGACTACCGCATCTCGAGCGGCGCGTGGACGGGGCCAAGGTCTGTCTACGGCGTCACGGACGCGATCGAGCAGCCCAGGCAGATCCGGGCGGGCGTGCGGTTCAGCTTCTGATTCGAGTCGTGCACCTGGGAACGGGGCGGCCGAAAGGCCGCCCCTCGTTTCCCACCTTGAAGTAGGCCAAGCGTCGCACCCCGGCGCCTGAGGAGACGAACATGCGGCGATCTTTCCCGTTCGTTGTGCTGATGATTTGTGTGGGCGCACTGGTGCAGGGGTCCCCGCCGAAGGGCAACCTTGTGCTGATCGGGGGAGGCGAGAAGCCGGTCGAGGCGATGAGGAAGTTCGTCGAGCTGGCCGGCGGGCCGCAGGCCCTGATCGTGGCGATCCCCACCGCATCCAAGGAGCCCGACACCGGGTCGTACTACGTCAAGCTGTTCAAGGAGGAGTACGGGTGCGTCAACGTCACCGCGCTCGAGATCAAGAGCAAGGCCGACGCGATGCGCCCCGACTACGCCGAGCTGGCCGGAAAAGCGGGCGGCATCTTCTTCGGCGGGGGCGACCAGATCCGCATCACCAACGCGCTGCTGGGCACCCCGGTCGGGACGGCGATCGCGGACTCATTCGCGCGCGGCGCGGTCATCGGCGGCACCTCGGCCGGCACCGCGTGCCAGAGCGACCCCATGATCACCGGGGAGGGCGACTTCAAGGTGATCCGGGTCAACAGCGTCGAGCTCTGGCACGGTTTCGGCTTCTTCCGAGGGGTGGTCGTTGACCAGCACTTCATCGCCCGCCAGCGCTCCAACCGGCTCGTCTCGGTGATCCTCGAGCACCCGGAGCTGCTGGGCGTGGGCGTGGACGAGGACACCGCAGTCTGGGTCCGGCCCGACGACACCTTCCAGGTGATCGGGAAGAGCTGCGTGATGGTGCTGGACGCGAAGGGGGCGGAGGTGAGCCGGCAGCCGGTCGAGACGGCCCAGGACCTGCTCGGGGTGCACGGCATGAGAGTCCACATCCTGCTGCCCGGCGAGAGCTTCGACCTCGCCAGGCGCGCCCCGATCGGCGCCGCGCGTTAGGCCGGTGGCCGCGTACAATGCCCGCGTGTCTCGCCGGTCGCAAGGTGGTGACAAGGAGGTTTTTCCCATGAGCGCTGGAAAAGTGGCCTGCCTGAAGAGGCTCGGGGTGCTGTTCCTCACGGTTGTCGGCTTCGGTTGGGCGACGGGAAGCGCCCGTGCCCAGGCCCCCGAGCAGAAGAAGCTGACCTGGGACCAGAGCAAGTCGGTCTACAACCGGCGGATCAGGCCGCCCGAGCCGGCCGAGAAGATCAACTGGGAGGAGCGGGTCACGGCCATGCTCAAGGAGGAGCCGGGCGACATTATCATCACCGGAGTCGGCGACATGATCTTCAACGAGCAGATCAGCAACCTCCCGGAGCCCTACCACCAGCAGTTGTTCCGGCTCATGCAGGAGGCCGACATCGCGTACGGCAACCTCGAGTTCTCGATGAACGAACACCCGGAGGCCCAGCGGCCGTTCTACAACTTCAGGGCGCCGATGGAGTTCGTCTGGGAGGTCGCCGCCATCGGCATCAACATGGTGAGCATGGCGAACAACCACGCCCTGGACTTCGGGCCGGAGGGGCTCAGGGACTGCCTCAAGGCGCTCGACCGCGCACAGATCACGCACGCCGGGGCCGGGCTCACGCTCGCCGCTGCCCGCGAGCCGGGCACGACGGGCGTGCAGAGCCAGAAGACCGACTTCGCCCTGCTCTCGTACATGAGGTACTGGACGCAGAAGTACCGCTGCGCCGACCCCAGCGCACCCTGCCTCGCCACGATCAACCCCGCCACGATTCTGGTGGCAAAGGAAGGGGGCCAGGTCGAGGCGATCGAGGGTCCGCTCGAGAACGACATCAAGGCGATGGAGGACGACATCGTGATGGCCAGGAGGCACAACAACATCGTGATGGTCTCCCTCCACAACCACGACGTCAGCCACCACCGCGCCTACGGCATCCAGGAGAACATCCCGCCCACCGAGGAGATCATGTACCGCAAGGCGATCGACGCCGGCGCGGACATCGTGATCGGCAGCGGGCCGCACGTCCTGCGGGGGATCGAGATCTACAAGGGGAAACCGATCTTCTACAGCCTCTCCGACTTCATCTACCAGTACCGGACCCCCGACAAGATCCCGATCGACCTCATCCACCAGCGCGACGGTGAGATCGCGCGGCCGACCAACGTGTCCGTGTGGGACCGGCGGGACACGCCCCAGACGATGGAGGGGATCCTGATCCGGATGACCCTCAACGAAGAGAAGCTCAGGAGGATCGAGTTCATCCCCGTTTCGATCGACGACGAGGGGCCGCTCTACGGCGTCCCGCGCTTTGCCAGCACCGCGAGGTGCAAGGAGATGATCGAGCGGGTTCAGAGGCTCTCGAACCCTTACAAGACCACGATCGTCAACAAGGGCTGGTACGCCGAGGTGCAATTCTAGACGTCTGACGCCAATCCTGATTGGAGCGAAAGGTGCCACAGAACACTCGCGTTCGCGGCGCGTTGCTGGTCCTCTTTGCCCTGGCCGCAATCGGGCCGGGCTCTTGGACCCGGGCTGCCGATCCTCCGCAGCAGGTTCCCACGCCTCCCCAGGCCACGAAGATTCCCAAGGTCCTCGAGATGCACGGGGAGAAAAGGGTCGACGACTACTTCTGGATGAACGACCGGAACGACCCAAAGGTCGTCGCCTACCTCGAGGCGGAGAACGCCTACGCGGCTGCCGTGATGCAGCCGACCGCGAAGCTCCAGGCCAGGCTCTACGAGGAGATGGCCGGCCGCCTCAAGCCTGACGATGAGTCGGTTGCGGTCGAGGACACCGGCTACCTCTACTACACGCGGTACGAGAAGGGGAAGGAGTATCCCCTCTACTGCCGGAGGAAGGGTTCTCGGACGGCCGCGGAAGAGGTGATGCTCGACGTGAACGTCCTTGCCGCGGGCCACAAGCTGTACAAGACGGCCGGCCTGACCGTGAGCCCCGACAACAGGGTCCTGGCGTTCGGCGTGGACACCTCGGGCAACTTGATGTACACGATCTTCTTCAAGGACCTGGCCGCCGGGAAGATGCTCCCGGACGAAATCCCGGGCACCCCTGCCGAGGTCGCCTGGGCCGCGGACAGCAGGACCGTCTTCTACACGACCAACGACGCGACGGTGCGCGCCTACAGGGTCATGCGCCACGTCCTCGGCGAGCCGCTGGAGCGCGACGCCCTCTTCTTCCAGGAGGACGACGTCAGGTTCGAGCTGTCGTTGAGGCTCTCGAAGTCGCGCAAGTACGTGCTCGTGGGCACCTCGAGCGAGACCTCCTCCGAGTACAGGTACCTGGACTCGTCGAACCCGCAGGGAAAGCTCGAGGTCTTCCAGGCAAGGACGCCGGGCCTGCGCTACTGGGTGGAGCACGGGGGCGGCAAGTTCTACATCCGGACAGACCTCGACGCACCGAACTTCCGGCTCATGGAGGCCGACCCGGGCAAGACCACCAAGGAGAGCTGGAGACCGGTGGTCGCGTACCAGCCAAGCGTGCTCCTGGAGGACGTCGACGTCTTCGACGGCTACATCGTCCTCGCCGAGCGCGCGGGCGGGCTGCCGCGCCTACGGGTGATCCGCCTCTCGGACGGCACGCAGCGCACCGTCGCGTTCGTGGATGCGGCGTACGACGCCGGGCTCGAGAAGAACCCGGAGCTCAGGAGTCGAGCCTTCCGCTTCTATTACGCCTCGCCGATCGTGCCGCACTCCATCTACGAGTACGACCTCCAGACCGGGAAGCAGAGGCTGCTCAAGCAGGACCAGGTCCTCGGCGGCTACGACCCGAAGAGATACGAGGTGCGCCGCCTGGCGGCACCCGCCCCGGACGGGGCGCGCGTCCCGATCTCACTCGTGTTCAGGAAGGGGATGCGTCAGGACGGCAAGAACCCGCTGCTCCTGTGCGGCTACGGCGCCTACGGGAGCACCGAGGTCTGCAGGCCCGGCTTCGAGCCCGAGCGCATCAGCCTGCTCGACCGCGGCTTCGTGTACGCCATCGCCCACGTGCGCGGCGGCCAGGAGTTGGGGCGCGCCTGGTACGAGGACGGCAAGCTCCTTCACAAGAAGAACACCTACTCCGACTTCATCGCCTGCGCCGAGTACCTGGTCGCGCGGAGATACACCGACCCCACGAGGCTTTTCGCCAACGGTCTCAGCGCCGGGGGCATGCTGATGGCGGTCGTGGCCAACTGGCGGCCCGTGCTCTTCAAGGGGATCATCGCCGAGGTTCCCTGGACGGACGTGGTGACGGACAGCCTGAACCCGAACCTGCCGCTGACCACGGTCGAGTACGAGGAGTGGGGGGACCCGAGCAGCAAGGAGGTCTACGACTACCTGCTCTCGTACTCGCCGTACGACAACGTCAAGGCGCAGGCCTACCCCACGATGCTGGTCACCGCGACGTTCAACGACACCCAGGTCATGTACTGGAGCCCGGCCAAGTGGGTGGCCAAGCTCAGAGCGATAAAAACCGACAACAACGTGATCCTGTTCGTGACCAACATGGCCTCGGGTCACAGCGGCGCCAGTGGCCGTCTGGAGAAGTACAAACTGACCGCCCTGAAGTACGCCTTCATGCTCAACCTGCTCGGGAAGCCAAACTAGGCAGCCGCTTGCTTGCACGCACCGGTTAGGCACACATCCGAGAGAGGAGCAGTCGTGCCGCGCTGAGAAAAAAGGGGCCGCCCACGCGGGCGGCCCCTGGTCTCGAAACGTGCGAAAGGTCGGTTCTACTCCTTGCTGGTGACCGTGACGTGTGTCTCTTTACCCTTACCCGCGATGCTCAACAGGAAGCCGTCCATGCGGGGTATGTGGACCTCGGAAAGATACCTCTCCCCGTTCTCCATCTTGTCGAAGACTACCGTGCCCTCCTTGGCACCGGTATCCGCGAGCCGCTCTATGACCTGGACCAAGACCTGCCCGCCGCCCTCCTTGCTCCGGATGGTCAGTGTTCTCTCGTCGTTGCCTTCCGTCCGAATCTCGTAGCGGCCGGCCGGCATTTCCTTGTCCTTCACGATGAAGCTGAAGGGGATGTTCACGGACAGGGCGCCTGACGCCCAGGCGAGACTCACGGCCAGGCCGAGCGCAAAGACAGCAACCACTACCGCCGCTAAAACCTGCTTCCTCATAGACTCTCCCTTCTGTTGGGTTCGGAAACCCTATCCACTGCCCGGCCGGTGGCTTGAGCGCAAGCCGTGAGGCGGGGGTTTGAGCGGCAAGCCGTAAAGATTCGATTTACTATCAATGCCAACACTGCCTGCGGTGGGTCTATTCCGGGATGCCGGGTGTGGATGGCGTTCTCGAAACTCGATGTCCTCCCGAGCCCTTCGACTCCGCTGCCGTTCTCCCCCACCCAGATCCCTCAGGTTTTCAGCGCTCGGGATGACTTCCGAAAGCGGCTTCGTGTCAGCGGCAGGCGAACAGCCGGGCCGGGGCGGGGCAGAACCGCGCCATCCGCTGCACCCACGCAGGGTCGAGCTGGTCGGGCGTGTCGCCTGGCTCGTGGCAGGGGGGAGAAGTTCTCGAAGAAGCAGACCCAGGGGCCGCCCACGCGGGCGGCCCCTGGGTCTGAAACGTTCGAAAGCTCAGTACTACTCTTTGCCGGTGACCGTTACGTGCTTTTCCTTGCCCCCCGCGATGCCCACCAGGAAGCCGTCCTGGCCGGGGACGTGGACCTCGGAAAGATAAGTCTTCCCGTCCTCCATCTTGTCGAAGACCACCTTGGGCTCCTTGCCACCGGTGTCCGCGAGCCGCTCGATGACCGGGACAAAGAATTGCGCTCCCTTGTCGCCCCGGATGGCCAGGTTGGTCTCGCCTTCCGTCCGAATCTCATAGCGGCCGGCCGGCAATTCCTTGTCCTTCACGATGAAGCTGAAGGGGATGTCCACGGACACTGCGGCTGCCGCCCAGGCGAGACTCCCGGCCAGGCCGAGCGCAAACACCGCAACCACTACCGCCGCCAGAATCTGCTTCTTCATGTCTGTTCTCCTTTGTGGGCTCGTAAGCCCTGTCCACTTCACGTTTTGTAATTCACTCGTGGCCATGCGTATGCGTCTCATTCACCATTCGAAACGCCAGGCCAGGCGGGCGTATTCCACTGCGCAGGGTGTTCGCCGCGACCCCCGGGGGGTGTGGCCTGGGACCTCGTAAATGTGTGCCGGGTCTAGCGGTTGGCGAGCAGCCAGGTCG
>JALHTD010000014.1 GCA_022865555.1 Thermoanaerobaculaceae bacterium
CAATCCGGGAGCAAGGTGAAGATCCCGGCTGTCGCGTACCGAAGCGACTCGAAGGGGGTCGTCGGCTACACCGTCGGTGAGCTCGAGGTGAAGCGGACGGAGAGCGGACCGCTGCCGCAATTGGCCGCGGACGCGTTTGCCGTGCCGAAGAAGCAGCGAACGGGCCTCGCCAAGCTGGCCGATGCGACCGCCGGGCTCTTCGCATCCGACAAGCCGGCGGTGTCCTCCACGGCCGGGGCGCGCGGCGTCACCGACGAGGAGAAGAAGCTCGGCACCAGCTACGACTTCGCCGCCGTCGAGAAGGTCGAGAAAACCACGGTCGATCGGGCCGAGGTGGACAAGTTCATACGCGCCGGGAAGCTTGGAGGTGGCTCGTGAGACGCCCAGCGCTGGTGCCGGCGGCGCTTCTTCTGCTCGCGGGCTGCTCGGGCGTGAACCTGGGCCCCATCTCGACAGGGGACGTGATCAAGGCGGGGACGGCGGTGGCGGCCAGCCAGCGCGAGTTCACGCCGGAGGAGGAGCAGCAGCTCGGCCGGGTCGTCGCGGCGCGCGTCCTGGGGACCTATCCGCTGTGGGAGGACACCGCGCGCACGCGCTACCTGAACCTGGTCGGCCAAGTCGTGGCGCGGCAGGTCGGGAGGCCGGGGACGGTGTGGCACTTCGCGCTCCTCGACACGGGAACGGTGAACGCCTTCTCCGGCCCGGGCGGGTACGTGTTCGTCACGCGCGGTCTTTTCCAGTCCTGCCGCAGCGAGGCCGAGCTCGCCGCCGTGCTCGCCCACGAGTGCGGGCACGTGGCGGGCCAGCACGTCCTCACCGAGATCAAGCGCACGAACCTGATCACGACCGGCGTCTCGATCGTGGCTGACCACGCCGGCGGCGGGGGTCTGACCGCGGACCTGATGCGGCAGATCGGCGAGAAGGGCGCGGACGTGCTGATCAACCGCGGCATGAGCCGCAAGGACGAGTACGACGCCGACGCCCGCGGCTGCCGGATCGCCCACGGCGCCGGCTACGCGACGGTGCCCTACGAGGAGTTCCTGCTCCGGCTCGCGGTGCGCATGGAGGCCGAGAGCGGCGGGTCGCTCGCCTCCATCGCCAAGACACACCCGGGGCCTGCGGACCGGGCCACGAAGCTCCAGGCCGAGGGGTTGATCTTCGCAGACGGCCAGACGCTGGCCGACCGCTTCGCGCGCCTGGGCAAGTAGGCGTCGGGCAGCGGCCCAAGCCCGTCACCCCTGCTCGCCCGGAGGCTCCTCTCCGTTGTCTTGCCCGATGCCGAGCCTGGTGCGCCACGACGCCAACAGGTTGATCATCGCGCGGAGGCGATAGCAGAGGACGCCGCACACCAGGTAGAGGAACTGCGAAGCAGCCACCGGAGGCATGTGGAGCACGGCGTCCAGATCGGCCTGGCTGAGGACGAGCACGGTGCAACCCTCGGTGTGGGCGCGTGCGTCGGCGCTGCGTACCTGGTCGTCCACCAGCGCCATCTCGCCGAACACCTCCCCCCTCCCGAGGATGGCGAGGGGCTCCTCGCCCCGAGCGCTCATCTGGCGGGAGATGCGGACCTCGCCGTCGAAGACGATGTAGAGCGACTCGCCCGCCTCGCGTTCGTGGAAGAGGTACGCGTCGCGCGGGAAGTGCTGGGCGTTGAGGGTCGTGGCGAGCAGCCGCAGTTCGGCGGCCGACAGCCCCGTCTCCTGGAAGAGGTCCATCTTGGCGCCGGGCATGAGCTCGACTTTCTGCCCCGGGACGCGATCCGGGCGCTCCCCGGCCTCGGCAAGGGGGACGATCTCGGCCATGAACTGGTTGGCGTGCCGGATCTTGGCCGCCAGGGAGTGCCAGAACGAGCGGGCGAGCGCGGCGCCCAGCTCGTGATCGTTGACCAGCCACCGGCGGAGCACGTCGCTCTTGAAGCGGAGCAACACGCCCTTCTCGACCGCCACCGCGGCGGTGGGGCGAGGGCGACCGTCGAGGAAGGAGGCCTCGCCCAGGATCTGCCCGACGCGGGACCGGCTCGTCGGCTGGCGCCTCCCGAGCGCGGTGCAGTAGTCCTCCGTGACCCCGGACACGACGACGTAGAAGTCCTCGCCGGTCTCGCCCTCGTCGTAGATGACCTGGCCGCGTGCGATGAGCTGCTCCCTGGTGAAAGCGGCGAGCTGCTCGAGCTGGATATCGGGAACATGCTGGAAGACCCGGAACACCCGCAGGTCGGAGAACGCCGCCTGGGAATCGCTCGGGGGTTCCTTGTCCAGCGTGGTCATCGCCTGGTTTCCGACCTCGTTCCTGCCGGGAGAGCCGCACCCCCGGCCGACGTCGTCTCTCTGTCCTTCGGCTCCAGCTGTCCCGACACACCGGGCATGCGCCAACTTCAACTCTATCGCATAGTCGGGGCTTTTGCGAGAAGTCTCGAGAACGAAAGGAGAAGGCGTTCAGGGAGGGGGAAAGGAAAACGTGGATCCACTGCAGGCGACCTGCCGTCCGCCTTCCGCCTGCCCTCTTCCCTCATACGATCTCGCCGGGGGGCTGCGAGCGGTGAACAGGCGGGAAATTGCAGCTACACTTGCGCGGTGAGCAGGGTGTCCTGGGACCGTTACTTCATGAACCTCGCCGTGCAGGCGGCGATGCGCTCGACGTGCCCGCGCAAGAGCGTCGGCGCGGTGGTTGTGCGCGACAAGGCCGCGCTGGCGACGGGCTACAACGGCTCCATCCGGGGCCTCGCGCACTGCAGCGAGGTGGGGTGCCTGATCGAGAACGACCACTGCGTGCGCACGGTGCACGCCGAGGCCAACGCGATCCTCCAGGCGGCGCGCCACGGCGTGAGCATCGACCGGGCAGACATCTACGTCACCGCCTCGCCTTGCTGGGATTGCTTCAAGCTGATCGCGAACGCGGGGATCGCCCGCGTGCTCTACGGAGAGTTCTACCGCGATGACCGCATCACGGAATACGCCCGAGAGGCGGGCATCGAGCTGGTCCACCTGGGGCTGGAGGACAAGCCATGACCGCAGTGCGGCGGATCGGGGTTCTCACGGGTGGGGGCGATGCCCCCGGGCTGAACGCGGTCATACGTGCCGTGGTGCGGGCCTGCAAGGTGGCACACGGCGTGACGGTGGTGGGGATCTCGGAGGGGTTCACGGGCCTGGTGGAGATGAGGGCCCGCGAGCTCGACCTGGACGACATCTCCGGCTTGCTCGTGCGTGGCGGCACGATCCTGGGCACCACCAACCGTGGAAACCCGTTCAGCTACGCCTACCGCCGCCCCGACGGGGTGGAGGAGATGGTCGACGCCTCGGGGACCGCCCAGAAGAACGTGGAGAAGCTGGGCCTCGATTGCCTGGTCGTGATCGGCGGCGACGGCTCGCTCTCGATCGGCGAGCGCTTCTGGCGGGAGCTCGGCATCCCCGTGGTCGGGGTGCCCAAGACCATCGACAACGATCTCTCCGCCACGGACTACACGTTCGGGTTTGCGACCGCGGTGCAGTCCGCGACCTGGGCGCTCGATTGCCTGCACACGACGGCCGAGAGCCACCACCGGGTCATGCTGCTCGAGGTCATGGGGCGCGACGCCGGCTGGATCGCCCTCCACGCCGGCCTGGCAGGGGGCGGCGACGTGGTGCTGATTCCCGAGATCCCATTCCGCTTCGAGCCCCTGCTCGCCAAGTTCAGGGCGCGGGAGCGTCGCGGCAGGCCGTTCTCTCTCGTGGTCGTGGCCGAGGGCGCGGCGCCGGAGGGCGGCACCCAGGTCTTCGCGGGGCAGGACGCGGTCACGGGTTGGAAGAGGCTGGGGGGGATCTCGTACCAGATCGCGCGAGAGATCGAATCGCGCGGGGGTTACGAGGTCCGCGCCACCGTGCTCGGGCACATCCAGCGCGGCGGCACGCCGGTGCCGAGCGATCGGATCCTCGCCACCCGCTTTGGAATCGAGGCCGCTCGGCTCGCCGTGGAAGGGAAGTTCGGGAGCATGGTCGCGCTGCGCGGGGATGAGATCGTGGCGGTGCCGCTCGCCGACGCGATCGGGCGTCTCAAGAAAGTGGACCCTGAGTGCCAACTCGTGAAGGCGGCGCGCGCCATCGGCATCGTTTTCGGCGACGAGAACCCTGAAGACGTCGAGGACTCCGAGGGCTGACCACCAAGGTGGAGCCAGGAGGGATCGTCCTCGACCTCGGCAGCGTGACCCTGCCGCTCTCAAGCCGCGAGGTGTTCGGCTCGGCCGTTCCGCTCGAGGTCGAGTTCGGCGTCGGAAAGGGGCGGTTCGTACTCGAGTGGGCGGCCGCGCATCCCGAGGTCGGGCTCGTCGGCGTCGAGCGGGTACGGAAGTACCTACAGATGGCGGCGCTGCGGGTTGCCCGGAGGGGCCTCTCCAACGTGAGGCTCGTGCACACCACCGCCGAGGACCTGCTCTTTCGCTGCCTGAGAGAGGGGAGCGTCGCGGCGATTCACGTCTACTTTCCCGATCCGTGGCCGAAGAAGCGCCACCACAAGCGTCGCTTCTTCCGGCCCTCCAACGCCGCGCGGGTGGCGGACGTGCTTGCGCCGGGTGGGTTGCTGAGGGTGAAGACCGACCACGATGGCTGCGCCGCGGTGATCCGCGAGGTGCTGGCCGGGGAGGCCCGGCTCGCGCCTGTGGCGGTCGGGATCGCGTTCGATGGGGTCCCGGACACGAGCTTCGAGGTCAAGTACGCGCAGGAGAGCCGGCAGGTGCACCGCCTTGCGTACCGACGCGTTTGACTTTCACGCCCCGATGAGGCGAGGCTGAGGCATGGCGAAGATCCTCTACATCGACCCGTTCGGAGGCGCCGCAGGCGACATGCTGCTCGGCGCCCTCGTCGATCTCGGCGTGGCGCGAGACCGCCTGCAGGAGGTACTCGCCGGGTTGCACCTGGCGGGGTGGCACCTGGAGGCGGCCCGCGACCGCCACCAGGGCTTTGCCGGCACGCGAGTGGTGGTGCGCGTCGAAGAGGGGGGTCACCCCGCGCGCCACCTCCTGGACGTGGAGAGGCTGCTGCACGACGCGACGCTGCCGGAGCGCGTGCGGGAGCGGAGCGTGGCGGCGTTTCGGCGTCTCTTCGAGGCCGAAGCGGAGGTGCACGGCGTCCCACTGGAGAAGGCTCACCTCCACGAGCTGTCGGCGGTAGACGCGGTGGTGGACATCGTGGGCGTGTGCGCCGCGGTCGAGCTCCTGGGCGCGGACCGGGTCGCGTGCGCGCCGGTCCCGGTCGGCTCCGGGACGGTGCAGACCGCCCACGGGCTGCTCCCGGTGCCGCCCCCGGCGGTGGCGCGCCTGCTGCGGGGGGTGCCGATCGCTTCCCACGCGGCCGAGGGTGAGATGACCACGCCGACCGGCGCGACGCTCCTCGTGACGTTGGCGGAGCGCTTCGGGCCCTTGCCTGCGGGCAGGTTGCTCGGCGTGGGTGTGGGGCTGGGTGTGAGGGAGTTCGCCGGGCTGCCCAACGTGCTGCGCGCCTTCCTCATCGAGGAGGAGCAGCGCCCGGCCGGGCGCCCGATGGTGGTCCTGGAGACCACCATGGACGACATCACGGGCGAGGCGCTGGGGGCCCTCCTCGAGCGGGTGCGGGACGCAGGGGCGCTGGACGCCTGGTGCCTGCCGGGCACCGGGCGAAAGGGGCGGCCCGTGGTCGAGCTCCGGGCGGTGCTCGAGCCCTCGCAGGTGGCGGCGGTGACCGCTGCCGTCTTCGAGGAGGGGGCCACGCTCGGGGTGCGCCTCGTGGAGTGCACCCGTCCAGAGCTCGAGCGCCACATCCTCGAGGTCCTGACCCCGTTCGGCACGATCCCGGTGAAGGTCGGTGTGTTTGCAGGCCGGGTCGTCTCGGCAAAGCCCGAGCACGACGCGGTTCTCGCGGCGGCTCGGCAAACCGGGGTGAGCGCCGCCGCCGTCGCGGATGCGGCGCGGGCGGCGGCCCCGCATCTCGGCACGGTGTGGGAGGGCTGAACATGGACACCCAGTACGGCTTCGCGGTGCAGGCGATCCAGGCGATCCTCGCCCCGGCGATCATGGTCTCCGCGTGCGGCTTGCTGCTGCTTGCTCTGCTCAACCGCTACACGGTGATCATGAGCCGGATACGGGTGCTCAACGAGGAGCGGCGGCGGCTGGTGCGCGCCACGACGCCGCCCGCGGAGGCGGTGCCGCTCGAGGTCGCCCGTCTGGCAAGCGTCATGCGCCAGCTGGAGGATCTCGTGGACCGCGTGCGCCTGCTGCGCAACGCGGTGATGTGCCAGGTGGTGGCGGTGGGATGCTTCGTGCTCACCTCACTGCTCATCGGCCTGCGAGTGACCGGGCCCGAATGGCTGAGGCTTGCACACCCGCTCCCGGTGTTCATGATCGGGATGGCGGTGCTGTTCGCCGGGGTCGTGTTCGAGGGCACCGATGTGGTCCGCGCCTACCGGACGATTCGCCTCGAGGTGGGGGAGCTCGCACCACAGTTGAGAGTCAAGCGTTAAGAGTTAGGAACTTTCCCCACCCATCCACCTCAAGTGCAGAGTGCCCGCTGCTGGCGTAGTCAACTCTTCACTCTCAACTCTTCACTTCTGCGTCGCGCGAAGCCAAGTCGGTCCCTGGAACCGGGCAGCCGGTACGCCGAACGTGAGCGACGCCGCGCTTGCGTCGCACGTGGAGCCCTCCAGCAGCATGGTGAGCTGGTCGCGGGTGATGGGGGCGCCCGGGAGGTGCTGGATGATCGAGATCACGAATTTGGCGAGGCCGAGCGGGAGGTGCACGAACGCCCGCCGCAGGCCGAGGGCCTGAGAGATTCGCCGCAGCACCTCGTTGTAGGTCAGCACCTCGGGTCCGCCCAGCTCGTAGGTCTCGCCAATGGTGACCGGGCGCTCGAGCGCCGCCACGAAGCAGCGCGCGACCTCCTCCACCGCGACCGGCTGCAGCCTGTAGGTACCGTCGCCGAAGACGGGGAAGATGGGGAACCGGCGCAGGGCCGGGGCGATGGTCGTGGAGAAGCCGTCGCCAGGCCCGAAGATGAGCGAGGGCCGAAAGATCGTCCAGTCGAGCCCGGAGGCCCGCACCGCCTCCTCGGCCTGCCACTTGGTGCGGTGGTAGGGCGTGGCGGCTCCCGCCCGCGCGCCCAGCGCGGACATATGAACCAGGCGCCGGATGCCCAGGGAGTGGCAGGCGGCAATCACCCGCCTGGTGGAGACGACGTGCGCGCTCTCGAAGGTCACGCCGGCGCGGGGCACCTGGCGGATGATCCCGACCAGGTGGATCGCCACGCCGCACCCCTCGCACCAGCGTTGCCACCCGTCCCCGGTGATGTCGGCCGCCACCTGGATCACACCGGGGGGAACCTTCCCCCCCCGGAGGTGGCGCGAGACCGCGACGACCTCGTGACCCGAGGCCAGGAGCTGACGCTTCACCTCGCTGCCGACGAAACCCCTCGCACCGGTCAGCAGCACCCGCCGGGGGTCAGGCGTCGTTGCGCGACCGGCTGGACTGCCCTGCAACGAGTTGGGTTCTGGCACCTTCCACCCCTGAACGCGCATGCTAGCATGGCTCGTGATCCGTGCCGTGCTGGCCGATCTGCACGTCGGGCAGGCCGGGGACGACCTCGAGAGGTTCCTGACGGCGATGGCCGAAGTGCGGCGGCGAGACGTTCAGGAGGTCGTGTTCCTGGGCGATGTCTTCCGCGCCCTCGTGGGCTATTCCCGGTTCTGGGACGCCACCGTGCGACGGGGCCTCGAGGAGTTGGCCTCCCTGCGGCAATCCGGGACGCGGGTCGTGATGGTCGAGGGCAACCGGGATTTTTTCCTCGACGCGGCGGACCTCGATCCGTACCGCGACTCGGCGGGGCCGGCGCACTCGTTCGTGGCAGGGGAGCGGCGCTTCCTGCTCGAGCACGGCGACCTCATCAACCGCAGCGACCGCTCCTACCGCTTCTGGCGTGCGGTCTCGAAGAGCGGACCGGCGCGTGTCTGGGCTCGGCTGCTTCCGAGGCGCCTCGCGCAGCGCATCGTCCTCGGGACCGAGTCGCGGCTCGCGCAGACCAACTTCACTTACCGGAAGGATCTGCCGGTGGCCGACCTCGAGACGGCCGCGCGCCGGCACTTCGCCGCGGGTGTTGACGTCGTGCTCTGGGGCCACTTTCACCGCCCGTGGAGTTTGACGGAGGGTGGCAGGCAGGCACACGTGGTTCCGGGCTGGGTGGAGAGCGGCACCGTTGTGTGGATCGGCGACGACGGGGCGCTGCTCTCCGACCCCGAGAATCGCGGGCAAGTCGTTGACAGTGCACCCATTTCGTGGTACCAAGGATGGGAGAGCCTAAGCGAGGCGAGGTGACCATGGGCGGAATGCTCCTGCTGGCCGACGACAGCATCACGATCCAGAAAGTCGTGGAGCTCACCTTCGCCGAAACCGAGCACAAGGTCGTCGCGGTCGGGAGCGGGCGTGACCTCTTCAAGCGCCTGCCCGAGGTCAAGCCGGACGTCGTGCTGTGCGACGTCGTGATGCCGGACATGAACGGCTACGAGGTTTGCCAGACCCTCAAGAGCGACCCTGCGACGCTCCACATCCCCGTGGTGCTGCTCACCGGGACGTTCGAGCCGTTTGACCGCGACCGCGCCATGGCGGCGGGGTGCGACGCCATCGTCACCAAGCCCTTTGAAGCCCGCGAGCTCATCAACGCCGTCGAGGACCTCATCAAGCGCGCGCAGGCGTTGGCGGCAACGCCCGCCGATTCGGGCATTGTGGACCACGGCATCGCGGAGGGCGTGCCGGCCCTCGACTTCACCGGTCCCGGCTTTGAGAAGCTGGCACCCCCACCGGTGCCGCCTGCGACCGTGCTGGAGGACGGCATCGACCTCACCGCGAGCTCGCTGGGCAAGTCGAACCCGCCGACCCCGCGGCCGGCGCCGCCCGAGCTGCAGGAGCCAGCCCCGCCCCAGGCGCCGCCGGCCTTTGGGTTGGGCGGGGAGCAACCGCCCGCGTTCGGCGAACCCCCCGGGGTTAGGGTGACGCCTCCGGAGGCGTTCGCGGCCGCGCCGCCCGAGCCGGGCGCTGGCATGGCGAGCGAGCTCGAGCCACCTCCACCTCCGGTTGTCGCGCCCGTGGTCGAGAAGCCGGCGCCCCTCGACACCGAGGCCATGTTCACCCCCCCGGAGCTTCCAGTTCCGCCGCCCCCCGGGCGTGGGATCGACGAAGGCCCCACGCAGAGGTTTCTCGTGCAGCCCTTGATGCCGCCGGCGCCCGAGGCGCCCGCGCCACTGACGGCAACGCCAGCGGCAACCGCCTTTGCCGGCGGCGCGCTCACGGACGAGATGGTCGAGCGCATCGCCATCCGGGCCGTCGAGCTCATGCCGCCCGCACCGGCGGCCGCGCCCGCGGCGGCTCCGGATCTGCTCACCGACGAACAGGTGGACCGCAGCGCCAAGCGGGTCGTGGAGCTGGCGGCGCCGCAACTCGAGCGCATCGCCTGGGAGGTCATCCCGGACATGGCGGAGATGTTGGTGCGCAAGCGCATCCAGGAGCTCGAGACCGCCGCCGAAGAAGAGAACTGACCCCGCCTCGGGCGGGGTCAGCCTCAGGGGCGCCTCTGGCGCCACGAAGGATCCCCCCAAGTTGCGAGGTCCAGCGCCATCGACACCAGCGCAATTCGATTTGACCCTGAGGCCGCGTTGTGGCCGAAGGGTCCTACCGCGCAAGCACACAAACACCATTGCGCTGCCGCGCGGGTTTTCTTTTCCCCAAGGGTGGCGGTGCGCGCTCGTCCCGCTCCGGGCGGGACTCGCGACGCCTTCGCGAGCGACCCGATAACGCTGCCCGGCGCGTGGCCCCTCGGCGTCGGCATGAGGCCGCCGCGCCGTTTCCCCACGCCGGCAAGCGCATCGGGTCCCCGCTCGCTCCGGCGTGATGGCACCGCCGACCCTCGGGGCGGGCTTTTCCAACACTGGCCCACTCGGTGCCCACAGCCTCAGGAGTCATTGGTCCCGCCGAGGCGGGACACCCGCGGGGCGGATTGAAACCCCAACCGGTGCGTGATGGCACCGCCGAAAACGAGAATCTGGAGTTCAGAGGGAGAAGTCGCGAAACAGGACCCTGGTGCTGCCTCTGAACTGTTGACTTTCGACTGTCTTACCCAAAGACGGGCATGGAGACCTTGCCGTGCCGACCGGGCACTGTCCCGTGCCCCATCGTGCGGCGGGGAAGGGGTTTCCCGGTCGCACACCGGGCCGTCAGGAGCTCGTTGAGGGGCACCGCGTGGATGCCGGCCTCGGCCGCCTGCTCCAGGAACCACCGCATGTCGTCGGCGTACGGGCCGCCCTCGAGCTCGGCATGCACGGTGAGCACCGGCCACCGGGCTTTGCCGGCGGCAACCAGAACGGACGTGAAGAACGCGCGCGCCAGGGGATGCGTCTCGCCGAGGGCCTCGTCGAGGGTCGGCAACGTGGTGGGAACCTGGGGGGTGGCGAGCGCCGCGCCCCCAACGACCGGTAGGAAAGGCTCCTCGCCACGGCAGTCGCTGGCGTAGTGGAGCCCGAAGTTCTCCTGAAAGCTCAAGCTCGCGTCGTTCGCAAGCCACGCGGGCGCCGCGAACGTCTTCGGCGGTGCGCCGATGACCTCGACGAACGCCTCGTAGGCCCGGGCGAGCTCGCGCGCGACCTGTGCGTCCGAGAAGCTCTCGAGTCCGTCCTGCCACCGCCTGTGGTCCCAGGCGTGCACGCCCACCTCATGCCCCTCGGCGACGATGCGCCGAGCGATCTCGGGGAGCGCCAGCCCGATCATGCGCGCCGGCAGGATAGTGCCCGAGAGCACCGTCCGCAGGCTGTACACTCGGGCGGCCTTCGTGCGCCGCATCTTCGCGAGGAAGCCGGGCCGGAAGACGTTGAAGACCGCGAGGCCGGCGCGGTCGGGGCCCATCGAGAGGAAAAACGTGCCTTTCACGCCGTGGGCGGCGAACACCTCGAGCAGCGTGGGCACCCCGGTCTTCATCCCGTCGTGCGTGTCCACGTCGATGCGAAGGCCGAGGCTTCTGTCGCCAGCCGTCATGGGGACCTCAGACCGTCTCGAGCCAGTCCGCCAGGAACGCGTCGCACGTGAGGCGGAGCGCGTCGTCCGGTGACATTCTGGGCTGGCACCCGAGTAGCATACGCGCTTTGGCAATCGAAGGCTTGTGCGTGAGGATGTCCTGGTAGCCCTTCCCGTAGTACTCCGCCGAGCCGATCTCCTCGATCTGGGGCGAGTTGCTGAACGGATAAGGCAAATGAAAGGCAGAGGCCGGTGACGGTCCTTGCCTTTCTCTCTTCCGTTTCTCCCTGAGACTAACCCACCGTGGGCGAGAAGTCGGAGACCAGGGCCTCCATCGCCTCCCAGAGGTGGGAAACGTCGTTCGAGGCGATCACCAGATCGCGCTTGATCCCGTGGATGTCCTTGACGTGCGCGCGCAGCACGGCCTCCTGGCGAAAACCCAGCTTCTCGAAAAGACGTCGCGCGGAGAGCTGGCTCTCCACCATCTGGACGATCATCTTCTCGACCCCGAGACCGATGGCGAGCTTGACCAGATCCCGGGCGAGTACGCTGCCGAGCCCGCTGCGCCGCAGGGCAGGCGCCACCGAGATACGGATCTCCCCGACGTGGGCGGTCCAGCCGTGCAACGCCCGGTACAGGCTCGCCTCGCCTGCCACCTTGTTTCCGTGCAACGCGATCAGGGAAACGACCTCGTTGTGCTGGACGTGGGCCACGAAGCGCTCGAGCCACTCCGGCTTGGTGACGTCGTCCCGGAGGTACAGGCGGTCCTCCTCGGGGAGGGCCCGGTAGAACTCGAGCAGCGCAGGCGCGTCCTTGGCCTCCAGGGGCTTGACGACGACCTGGGTTCCATCCTTGAGCGTCAGGTTCTGTGGAAACCCTTCGAGCTTCACCGTCCCCTCCCTAGCTGGCCTTTGCGAGCAGCTCGCGGCCGTACTCGTACCCCTTGCGAAAGGCCCGCAGGTTGAGGTCCTCGGTGCCGCGAGGGACCGAGCTCTTGACCGCATTTTCCGCGGCCTCGAACGACACCAGCCCGGTCACGCCCGCGAAGAAGCCGGTCATCACGATGTTGAGCACCAGCCTCCGGCCGAGCTCCTCGGCGAGACGCGTGGCCGGGATGCCGAACGCCTTCACCCCCGCGGGGAGCTTGTCGTCCACGGCGATCAGCTCGTTCTCGTAGAGCAGCACTCCTCCGGGCCTGAGCTGCGGCGCGAATTGGGTGTACGCGTCGGGGGACATCACGATGAGCACGTCGGGGTTCTTGACGTAGGGGTAGCCGATCGGCTCGTCCGCAACCGAGACCTGGGCGCTGCAGGCGCTGCCGCGCGCCTCGGGCCCGAACGACTGGATGAGGGTCGCGTGCTTGCCGTCGTAGATCGAGGCGGCCTTGCCGATGATCATCCCGCAGAGGATGACCCCCTGGCCGCCCAGGCCTCCCACCCGGATTTCACTCTTGTCCATGGGACACCCCGTACGGGACGTACTTCTCGCCGAAGTGCTGGGAGTAGTGCTCGTTCATCGCGTCGAGCCAGGTCGGGCGATCGCGATCCACGAACTTGCCCACGATGATGTCGCCCTGGAAGGTGAGCCCAACATCCTTGGTGTCGGCGCCGTTGACGATCTTGCTGCGCTCTTTGTAGTACTTGAGCTGGTCCACGCCGTCACCGAGCCTGTTGCGCCTGGAGTACAGCGTCGGGCAGGGCGCCAGTGCCTCGATGAAGACGAACCCCTTCTTGCGCAGCCCTTCGAGCATCGCCTTGGCGAGCTGCTTGACGTGGTAGACGGTCCAGCGCGCAACGTACACCGCGCCGCAGGCGTCCGCCAGGAACGGGAGGCTGAACGGGTTCTCGAAGTTCCCGTACGGCATCGTCGTCTGCGTGGCGCCTATCGGGGTCGTCGGGGCGACCTGGCCGCCGGTCATGCCGTAGGTGAAGTTGTTCACGCACACGACCATCAGGTCCATGTTTCGGCGGGCCGCGTGCACGAGGTGGTTGCCCCCGATGGCCGAGAGGTCGCCGTCGCCGGAGTACACGACCACCTTGAGGTCGGGGTTGCCGAGCTTGAGCCCGGTGGCGAACGGGATCGCGCGGCCGTGGGTGGTGTGGAACGAGTCGAGGTTGAGGTAGCCCGCCACCCGCCCGGTGCAGCCGATGCCCGAGACGATCGCGACCTTGTCGAGGTTCATGCCCGACTCGGTGAGGGCGCGGGCGAAGCAATTGACCGTCGTGCCGATGCCGCACCCGGGGCACCAGATGTGCGGCAAACGCTCCTGCCGCAGGTACGGCGCCACCGGGTTCTCGATCTCGAGCTCGAGGAGATCGGTGTCGCTCATTGCGCGGCCTCCATGATCCTGGTCAGGATCGTCTCGGGCTCGTGGACGGTGCCGCCGGCGTGGGGGACCGAGATCACCGCTGCCTTGCCGGCGACGGCCCGCTCCACCTCGAGCACCATCTGGCCCATGTTCAGCTCGGGGACCACGAACGCCTTTGCGCGTCCGGCCAGCTCCTTGATGCGCTTGGCCGGGAATGGCCAGGTGATGACGAGGCGCAGGTGGCCGACCTTTACCCCCTTGTGGCGCGCAGCCTCGACGGCGGCCGCGGCGACGCGCGAGGTGATGCCGAACGACACGACCACCACGTCGGCGCCCTCGACGCCGTCCTCCCGCACGTCCACCAGCTTGTCGCGGTTCGCGCGGATCTTGTTGACCAGGCGCGTGACGAGCTTGTCCTGCGCCTGCGGGTTCATCGCCGGGTAGCCCCGGTCGTCGTGGGTGAGTCCGGTGACGTGGATGCGGTAGCCGTCGCCGGCCTTGACCATCTCGGGGACCATATCGTCGTCGGCCTGGAAGACGCGGTACTCGCCAGGTTTCTTCTGCGTCCACTTGCGCTCGACGATCTCGATCGCCTCCGGCGCCGGGATGACGACGCGCTCCGTCATGTGGCCGACCACCTCGTCCATCATGAAGAAGACCGGCACCCGGTAGGTCTCGGCGAGGTTGAAGGCCTTGACTATGAGGTCGAAGCACTCCTGCGGCGAGTTGGGCGAGAGCGCAATGATCTCGTAGTCGCCGTGCGACCCCCACTTCGCCTGCATCATGTCCGCCTGCGCCGGGAGCGTCGGAAGCCCGGTGGAGGGGCCGCCCCGTTGCACGTCCACGATCACGCACGGGGTCTCGGTTATGACGGCCAGACCGACGTGCTCCATCATCAGCGACAGGCCCGGCCCCGAGGTCACGGTCATCACCTTCTTGCCCGCCCACGCACCGCCGAGGATCGCGATGGAGGAGGCGATCTCGTCCTCCATCTGGATGAAGACGCCCCCGACCAGCGGGATGCGCGCTGCGAACCGCTCTACCACCTCGGTGGAGGGCGTGATCGGGTATCCGGCCACGAACCGGCACCCGGCCGCGAGAGCCCCCTCACAGGCGGCGTGGTCGCCGTCGATGAAGTGAATGCCGGTCAGTACTCCTTTCGGATCGGCGTGCAAGGTCTCCTCCGTGTCCCCGGGTGGCCCGTCGCGGCCACCCCGGAGCGTCACCCCTCGGCGGGGATCAGGGGCTCGGGCGCGGGCTGCCTGCGCTTCTCGAGGTCCTTGAAGCGAACCCCGAAGATCGCGAAGTCGGGGCAGTAGAGCCCGCACAGGTCGCAGCCGGTGCAGTCCTCGGGCCTCGGCAGCACCGGGTAGTGGTACCCCTTGCGGTTGAAGTCGCGAGAAAACTCCAGGCAGTGGGCTGGGCAGAAGTCGATGCAGTACGAGCACCCTTTGCAGACCTCGATCTGGACGAAGACCGTGCCCTTGCCCTTCTTGACCTGCTCGCCCTCGCTCATGTCCGGGGCCCCCTCCCGAAGCCGCGCGATGCTACGCCAGCACAGCCCGTCTTTTCAAGCGTGTGAGCTCAGAGCAGGATCTCATGTTTGAGACTTTCTCTCAACATCAGCCGAGATCTCCGATGCCGCTCGCGGCTGCGTCCGGGTGCTTTGACGCACGCGGCACGCTACCATGCGCAGCGTCCGGGAGCGCGTGGGGCGACGGCACTCTCCAGGCGCACCCGGCCGCTGACGACGGAACAGCCGCGGCGCACCTTCGCGCCGCCGGCGGACGACAAAGGAGGCCCCCCCTGTGTTGACACGCGAGCAGTTGACGGAAAAGTTCGTCGAGGTGATCGCGCACGCCACGTCCCAGCTTCCCCCCGACGTGCTGGAGGCGCTGAAGCGCGGGCGTGACGCCGAGGACCCGGGCTCGCTGGCGGCCAAGGCGCTCGACTCCATCCTCACCAACGTCGAGATGGCCAAGGGGAACTGGCAGCCGCTCTGCCAGGACACCGGCACGCCGCTGGTGTGGATCCACCACCCGGTGGGCATGTCCACCCGCATGCTGACGGGGGCGTTCGAGGAGGCGGTGCGTCAGGCGACCGCCAAGCAGCTCCTGCGCCCCAACGCGGTGGACACCCTCACGGACAAGAACACCGGCCACGGCCAGGGCCCCGGCATCCCCAGCGTGCACTGCGAGGAGTGGGACGAGCCGGACGTGGAAGTTCGGGTCATCCTCAAGGGCGGCGGGTGCGAGAACTGCGGCGCGCAGTACTCCCTGCCGAACGCCAAGCTGAAGGCCGACCGCAACCTCGAGGGCGTGCGGCGCTGCATCCTGGACGCCATCCAGCAGGCCCAGGGCAAGGGGTGCGCACCGGGCATCATCGGCGCGTGCTTCGGCGGCGACCGCGGCTCGGGCTTCGTGGAGTCCAAGCGGCAGCTGCTGCGCCGGCTCGACGACCATAACCCCGTCGCGGAGCTGGACACGATGGAGCGCGACATCCTCGAGCAGGGGAACCAGCTCGGGATCGGCCCGATGGGGTTCGGGGGCAAGACCACCGTGCTGGGCGTCAAGGTCGGGAACCTCGCGCGGCTGCCCGCCTCCTACTTCGTGAGTGTCTCGTATATGTGCTGGGCAAACCGCCGCGCCGGCGCCCGGATCACGCCCAAGGGAGAGATGAGATGGCTCAATTGAGAGCCGACAGCTCACAGCCAACAGCCGACAGCCAACTGCCAAACGCAGGCAGTGTATCGACGTTCATCATCCGGACCCCAGCTCTCCAAAACGTCTTGAGGTGGGTAGGGGTGCTGTCAGCTGTGAGCTGTAAGCTGTCAGCCCA
>JALHTD010000015.1 GCA_022865555.1 Thermoanaerobaculaceae bacterium
CGGGGGGGATGGTGGTGGGGTGGGCCGGCCCGTACCGGTTCGTCGGCGACTGGTGGGGGGACGAGTCGTGCGCGCGGGAGGACTTCGACGTCGCCACCGAAGACGGCTCGCTGCTGCGGGTCTACTTCGACCGCCTCGAGCGCCGGTGGTTCGCTGATGGGATCTATGACTGATCCGTACTGCGAGCTGCACGCGCACACCGCGTTCTCGTTCCTGGAGGGGGCGAGCGAGCCGGAGGCGATGGCGGAGCGGGCGGCGCGACTCGGCCTCCCCGCGGTGGCGGTGACCGACCGCGGTGGGGTGTACGGCATCCCGCGCTTCCACAAGGCGGCCAGGGAGGCTGGTCTCGAGGCGATCGTGGGTGCCGAGACGGTGCTCCCCGACGGCAGCCGCCTTCCGCTCCTCGTCCAGGACGCTCGCGGCTACTCCAACCTCTGCCGGATGCTCACCTCGGGGGCGCTCGGGCGTCCCAAGGGCGAGGCCCGCATCTCCTGGGAGCTGCTCGAGCAGCACTCCGGCGGCCTGTTTGCGCTCGCGGGCGGTGAGAGCGGCCCACTCGTTGGAGCCTTGAAGGAAGGCGGTGAGCAGCCTGCTGCCGGTGTGCTGCACCGGTTGGTCGAGATCTTCGACCCTGGCCGGGTGGCGGTTGAGGTGCAGCGCCACCAGCGCCGGGGCGAGGAGGCCCGCAACGCCGCCCTCGTGCGCCTGGCGCGAGCGGCGGGGGTGCCGGTGGTGGCGACCCAGGACGCGCTCGCCGCCGCACCGGCCGACGGGCCGCTGGCCGACGTGCTGGCGTGCATCCGCGAGCACCGCACCCTGGACACCGCGGGGCGCCTCGTCGAGCCCAACCGCGCGCGCTGCCTGCGCTCGCCCGAAGAGATGGCGCGGCTGTTCGCCGACCTCCCCGAGGCGATCGCGGCGACGCGCCGCGTCGCGGACGCCTGCCCGTTCCGCCTGCACCAGCTCCCGTACCGCTTCCCCTCGGCCCGCCTTGAGGCGGGGCGCGACGAGGCGGAGGAGTTGCGGGCGCGGGTCGAGGAGGGGGCGCGCGAGCGCTACTTCACCATCACCCCCAAGGTGCGGCTGCAGCTCGAGCGCGAGCTCTCGCTCATCGAGAAGCTCGGCCTCGCGGGGTACTTCCTGGTGGTCCACGACATCGTGCGCTTCTGCCGCGCCCGCGGCATCCTCGCCCAGGGGCGGGGCTCGGCGGCCAACTCGGCGGTCTGCTACGCGCTCTCCATCACGGCGGTGGACCCGATCGCGATGGAGCTGCTGTTCGAACGCTTCCTCTCCGAGGAGCGGGGGGAGTGGCCGGACATCGACATCGACCTGCCCTCCGGTGACCTGCGAGAGGAGGTGATCCAGCACGTCTACCGCACCTGCGGCGAGCGCGGCGCCGCCATGACCGCCAACGTGATCACCTACCGCAGGCGCAGCGCGATCAGCGAGGTGGGCAAGGTGCTGGGTTTCTCCGCGGAGCACCTCGACCGGCTCTCGGCGCTCTCCGGGAGTTGGGAGTTTGCGGCCCACGTGCGGGAGGAGCTGCCCGAGCACCTGCGAATCGCGGGCCTCGCCCCCGAGGAGCGCCGGGCACGCCTGCTGGTCGAGCTGGTGGCGCGCATCATGCACCTGCCGCGTCACCTCGGCCAGCACTCCGGCGGCATGGTGCTGGCGGCGGGGCGCCTGGACGACGTGGTGCCGCTGGAGCCCGCCAGCATGCCGGGGCGCGTCGTCATCCAGTGGGACAAGGACGACTGCGCCGACCTCGGCATCATCAAGGTGGACCTGCTGGGCCTCGGCATGCTGCAGGTGCTGCAGGACGCGGTGCCGCTCATCAGGGAGCACGAGGGGGTGGCGATCGACCTCGCCCACCTGCCGCCCGACGACCCCGAGGTCTACGACATGCTGTGCC
>JALHTD010000016.1 GCA_022865555.1 Thermoanaerobaculaceae bacterium
CGCCATGTCGAGCGCCCTGAGGATGTCCTGGTCGCCGCAACGAAGCTCGGGGCGCAGGATCTGTGACATCCGAGCGGTGGGGTCTGCCAGATAAGCCTGAAGGGCGCTCCACCCCGAGGGGTTGTAGAGGGCGGCCCGCCCGTCGCTCATCGGGTCCCAGAGCCGGAACTTGCCGAGGCCGTACGGCTGGAAGAAGAGGATGACCACGCTTTCGCCTATGCCCTCGATCCTGGAATACACCCAGAACTCGAGGGGCCAGAAGATGCTCTCGCAGTCGATCGGCTTCCTGACGCCGGGCGACCCGTGGAGCAGGAGCACACGGGCGCGGTCCTCCTTCGTGTTGCCGAACTCGTTCCGGCACTCCTCCAGACGCTCCTCGTAGTCGCGGCGGAACGCCGAGCTCGCCATGCCACGCTCGCCGGCCCATAGGACCCAAAGGCGCTCGACGAACTCCGAGCGCTCGGCATCGGTTTCGAGACTCAGGAACGCCTTTCGCTGCTCGTTGCTGATGATCGGATAGACCTCGTCCTCCAGCCACTTACGCCACGGCTCGGGAAGCTGGGACGCCTTGATGGCCAGCGTAGGGCCAGCGGCCGCCATGGCGAACAGCGCGACCGCCAGCAGGCTCCGGACTCTCACGCCCATCGCAACTCCTACGCTTCGCTGGGCGGCGGCGTTGCCAGCCGCAGGTAGGCCTGCCACGCCCGCCCCTTCCCCTGTGCCAACACCTTGAGGTCCGAGCCCATGCCCGACGGCAGCAGCAGCCGCTTGGCGGCCGCCAGCTCCCCCCACTCCTGCGGTGAGAGCGGCTCGCCGCAGGCTACCCCAGGGGGGAGGAAGGAGAGTGCTCCGTGGAGAGTCAGGAACCACCCGAGCGGCCTCATCTCCCCGCGGTCCCAGCCGGCGTCGGAGGCGGCGTTCTGGAGGTCGTCGAAGTTGACGTGGGCCGTGATGTCGACCTGGCCCGGGTCGGCGAGCACGTCCTCGACGAGCGTGTGGGCGCGGTAGCCAACCAACGAGCCATGGCGCCTCGCCCGCGGGTCGTACAGCTTCCGGCTGATGTGCCCGTAGTCCACCACGAACGCCACGGCGTCCGCCCCGCACCACCTGAGGTGCTCGGCGTGGATCGCCCGCGCCTGCGGCCTGATCTCGGCCACCTGCCCGTCCTCGAGCGTCAGGCCGTGCTCCCGGAGGTAGCTGAGGACCTCCGGGCGGCTCGGCTCGCCCATGGTCCAGCGCAGGCCGCCCTTCCCATCGGGTTCCACGAAGTACTCGACCAGTGCGTGGCCCCGCTCGAGCCCCTGCACGGTCACGCGATGAACACTCAGGGCGTCGTAGAGCTCCGACGCGAAGAGCACTACCGGCCCGGCCGGCCAGCTCGTTTCCAGGAGCCGTGACGCGACCTCGACCCCCTTGCAGCGCTTCGCGATCCGCTTCCGCGCCCACTCCCCGACCTCCACCGCCAGGGTGCGACAAAGGACCTCGCGGCGCGCTTCACCGAGGTGCTCCAGGAGCCCGGAGAGCAGCACACCCTCGCCAGCGCCCAGCTCCACGAACGTGAGCGGCTCGCCGAGGGAGACGGCGAGCTGGCGGACAAGTTCGGCGAGAGTGCGGCCGAAGATCGGCGACGCGGTCGGGGCGGTCAGGAAGTCGCCCGAGCGCCCTGCCGGTCCACCGCCCGTGCGGTGCCGGGTGTAGTAGCCCGCCGTCGGGTGGTACAGGGCGAGGTCCATGAATTCCGCGAAGCTCACCCTGCCCCGGCGGGTCACCTCGGCGACGACCGCGTTCACCGAAGCAAGACTAGCACCGCGGGAACGCCTCGTGGCGGGTGGCGCGTTCTCCTCGGCCGCCCCAGGCGGATCACTTCGGGGGTGGGTTGAGGAACTCGTCCACCGCCCGGTTGAACATCCCGGGCTGGTCCACGAAGGTCATGTGGCCGCTCTTCGGGAGGATGACCAGCTTCGAGCCGGGGATCCGCGCGTGCATGTCGCGGGCGATCGAAGGGTCGATCTGGTCGTTGTCACCCACCGTGCTCAGCGTCGGCACCTTGATCGTGCCGAGCCGGTCGGCGTACTCCACCGAGACTAGGTTGCCGTCTACGACGAACTCGCCGTGCGAGCCCCACATCTCGCGGTAGAGGTCCCACGACATGATGCCGTTGGCCA
>JALHTD010000201.1 GCA_022865555.1 Thermoanaerobaculaceae bacterium
ACTCGTAGACCGTGACGATGTTCGGGTGCTGGAGCCGGGCCGCGGAACGGGCCTCGCGCAGGAACCGCTCCCGCATCCCGGTCTCGGCCAGGACGTCCACCAGCATGGTCTTGAGCGCGACGACACGGTCGAGAATCGGGTCCCTGGCCTTGTAGACGGTGCCCATCCCGCCCCGGCCAAGCTCGGCGAGGATCTCGTACTTGCCGATCCTGTCCGGGTGGGAGGCCATGTCAAATGGTAACCCGACTCTGGGTCAGAACCAGTCGGCACCCGATTTCGCCCTCTCGGAGGCAGCACGAACTCCGTCCCCTGCCCCATTGGCGTCGAGATCGCAACTCCGGAAGCGACAGGACATGGTCCGTTGACCCGGTCCCGCCAAGCAAGCGGGCGGGGCGCAACTACAATGCCTGCGACAAAAGGAGAGCCCCCATGAAGAGGACCCTGGCGCTGATAGCCGTCCTTCCCCTGCTGGCAACGCTTAACGCTGCGGAAGCGAAAGGCCTCAAGGTGTATGTGTCGGTGGACATGGAGGGGATCTCGGGAGTGGTCTCCTCGGAGCAGACCAACTCGGAGTCGCGCGAGTACGCCGCGGCACGCAAGTGGCTGGCTGACGACGTCAACGCCGTGATCGCCGGCCTGCTGGCGGCCGGCGCGACGGAGATCGTGGTCAACGACTCCCACGGCGGCATGAGGAACATCTCGCCGGACGACCTGCGCCCCGAGGCGTCGCTGATCTCGGGCTCGCCGAAGCCGCTCTCGATGATGGCGGGGATCGACGGGACGTTCGACGCGTGCGTTTTCGTCGGCTATCACGCCGAGGCCGGGACCGCGGCCGCGACCCTCGACCACACGATCTCCGGTTCGTCCGTTTACGAGATCAAGGTGAACGGCGTGGAAGTGCCGGAGCTCGGTCTGAACGCTGCGATCGCCGGCTACTACGGGGTGCCGGTGATCATGCTCAGCGGCGACGCCGCCGCGTGTCGTCAGGCCGGATCGCTTCTGGGCGACAACCTTGTCACCGTCGCCGTCAAGGAGGCGCTGAGCAGGACCGCCGCCAAGCTCGTTCCGCTCCCCGAGTCCCGCAAGCGGCTCCAGGAGGCGGCCAGGGACGCGCTCGCCAGGCGCGATCAGCGCAGGCCGTTCCGCTTCGACCCGCCGTGCCGGTTCTCGCTGACGTTTCAGAACAGCGCCCAGGCGGAGCCGGGCGAGATGCTGCCCGGGGTCACGCGGGCAAGCGCACGCACACTCACCTTCTCAACCCAGGACTACCTGGAGGGAGTCAAGATCCTGCGCGCCCTTATCGCGCTGGCCTTGGCGCGCTGAGAGAGGCTCTACCCCGAGCAGCCGTCAGAAGCGGCTGCGGCCTCCGCCGAAACCGCCACGCTCGGTCTTCGGCCTGGCCTGATTGACGTTGATGGTGCGGCCGCGTACCTCAGTACCGTTCAGGGCCGCAATCGCGGCGTTGGCTTCCTGGTCGTCGCGAAACTCCACGAAACCGAAACCCTTGGAGCGGCCGCCGCCGCCTTCGGTGATGAGGTTGACCGACTCCACGGTGCCATGGGCGGAGAAAAGCTCCCGCAGCTCGGCCTCGGTCGTTTCATAGGACAGGTTGCCGACGTACACCTTCATGCTCGAAACCCCTTTCGCGGACGCAGCCCGGCGCTCTCGCTGGACTGGAACAGCCCCCACCGCCCGCCCGCCCGACGGTGTGTCCGTCACCATAGCACGTTTCTCCCCCAGCCGCGCACGATCAGCCGGACCCCGGTCGGCGGGGCCAGCCGAACCGGGGCTGAACCGGGGCTGAACCGGGGCTTGCCAGAAGCGCCAAAGTGTGAGACCCTGTCGCTCCGCCGTAGATTCGACGACGTCACCCGTGGTCGGCCGAGGCGGCACAGAAACGATGCAGGGCCCTCCCGGGCCCGGACGGCAGCCTCGCCGGCAAGTCTCCCGTTCCCCAAATAGCCGGAATCGAACGCGACGGTGCGCGCACACGGTGTGCGTGCGCCCGCAGAAAGAAACAGTGTGCAGATGAGCTTTTCAGACTTTGACCTTGACCCCGCGCTGCTGCGCGGGATCTCCGACCTCGGCTTCACGGACCCCACCCCGATTCAACGGGCGGCGCTGCCCGAGGCCCTCGCCGGCCGCGACGTGCTGGCAGCAGCCATGACAGGCAGCGGCAAGACCGCAGCCTTCGTGCTCCCGATCCTGCAGCGCCTGGCGGGCCGCTCCGGCGCCACCCGCGCCCTGGTGCTCACGCCGACCCGGGAGCTCGCAGCCCAGGTGCACGAGCACCTCCGAACCCTCGGGCGCCACACCCGCTTGACGTCGGCGGCCGTGTTCGGCGGCGTCAAGCCCGGACCCCAGGAGCGCGCGCTCAAGGCCGGAGTGGACGTGGTGGTCGCCACCCCCGGCCGCCTCCTCGACCACATGGACCAGGGGTTGGGCCGCTTCGACCGCCTCGAGATCCTGGTGCTCGACGAGGCCGACCGGATGCTCGACATGGGCTTCCTCCCGAGCGTCCGCCGGATCCTTGCCAGGCTGCCGAAACAGAGGCAGACGATGCTGTTCTCGGCGACGCTGCCGCAACCGATCGTGCAGCTCTCCCGCGACATGCTGGTCAACCCTGCGCGAATCAACGTCGAGCGCAAGGCAGCGCCGGCCACCGGCATCACGCACGCCGTTCTGCCGGTTCCCGAGAAGCTCAAGCCGATGCTGCTGCTCGAGATGCTCCGCCGGGACGAAGTCGGTACGGTGCTGGTGTTCACCCGCACCAAGCACCGCGCGAACCGCCTCGCCCAGTACCTTGACGGGGCCGGCATCTCCTGCGACCGCATCCACGGCAACCGCAGCCAGCCGCAGCGCGAGGCCGCGCTGGCGGCCTTCAAGGGTGGGCGCCTCCGCGTCCTGGTCGCCACCGACCTCGCTTCCCGGGGCATCGACGTGCAGGACCTGCCGCACGTGATCAACTTCGACGTGCCAGCGCAGACCGATGACTACATCCACCGCGTCGGCCGCACCGCGCGCGTCCAGGCCACCGGCAACGCGATGACCTTCGCCTCGCCCGATGACGAGCAGGCGATCTCGGCCATCGAGCACGCGGTGGGCCGCCGGATCGAGCGCCGCAAGCTTGCCGGGTTCGACTACACCGTCCAGCCGAGCGGGCGCCTGGAGGTCCCCATCGCCGACCGTATCGCGGCCATGCGCACCCAGAAGTCCCAGGAGCGCGCGCGCTCGAAGAGCAACGCCGAGCGTCGAGCCCGCACGGGCGCCGCATGGGGCGGCGGGGCGAAGAGCCAGACCCGGCAACCCGCCGCGCCGGGGGCCGGGCGCCGTCCCGCCAGCCGGCCACGCAGCTTCGGCAGGAAGACCAGCCGTTAGGCAGGACTAGATGAGAGTGCACGGGCGGGCCATGCCCGCCGCCAATTCGGATAGCCAACAGAGGGCCGGCGCCGAACGCCGGCATGAAGGAGTCTCG
>JALHTD010000202.1 GCA_022865555.1 Thermoanaerobaculaceae bacterium
CCTAGGCCTGAAGGCCGGGATGGCGGCCCTTCGGGCGTAGCCACGCCCCCGCGCTCCGAGGCAGAGATCGAGGCAGCCAGGCGGCGCGCCCGGCGGGAACGGGAAGAGGAGCATCGCCGCGCCCGCGGCGAGATCGAGGGGGCAGTCGAGGCCATCCGCGACCGGCAGCTCGCCGAAGAGCGCGCGGCCGTCAAGAAGCACGTGCCCCGCCGCTGGCCCTGGGTGGTCCTGGGCATCGTGGCCGTCGCGGTCATCGTGGTCGCCGTGCTGGCGCTCCGGCCGGAGCCGCTGCCGCCGCCGGCGATGTCGGCAGAGGAGGCTGTGCGGGGGTTCTGGGACGCTATCGCGACGGGCCACTATCAAGGCGCGACAGTCTACTATCCTGCGCTCGTGGACAAGTACGGGTCCCGGAAGCAGGCCGCGGTCTATCTCGTGGAGAAGTTCGGCGAGGACCCGCCTACAAAGGTCACGGTGGGCGAGGCGGAGCCGTTGCCTGAGTCTGACGACGTGCGGGTGAGCTACGAAGTCTGGCGCCGGAGCGGCCGCCCGTATACCGGCGAGTTCGTGGTGCGGAACTCCGGCAGCGAGAAGGCCGACTACGTGATCGTGACCGGGATGTAGCGAGCGCCCGACCGGTCTACTGGGCCGACACCAGCACGACCTCTTCGATCTTCCTGGCCTCTGCCCACGGTCGCACCTCGGCCGCCTTACCCGGGGCATCCCGGTCCTTGCGCACGCTCGTGACCGTCCCCACTCGGAGTCCCGCGGGGAAGATACCCCCGAGGCCGGAGGTGATGATGACATCGCCGGGCCGGACATCGGCTTGAGGCTCGAGGTAGCGGACCTCGCATCTCCATGCGCCCGACCCCTTGAGGATGCCGGACTGGCGCGATCTCTGCACCCTCACTGCCACTGCCGACGCGGGCTCGGTGATGGGCAGCACTCGCGCGCTGTGCGCTGTCACCGCCACGACCTGGCCGACGACGCCGGCCGCGGTGACAGCGACGTCCCGCTGGCGCACTCCCCGGGCGCTGCCCGCATCAACCGTCAACAGGGCTGACCAGCCGCTCTCGCCAAGGCCGATGACGCGTGCCACGCACCCTGGCCTGGCGGGCGGGAGCGCCCCGAGCAGCTTGCCTGTTCGGCTGGCGGCGAGGCGCTCTTCGGCGAGCGCCGACACTTCGTGCTCCAGCCCGGCCACCCGGGCGCGAAGTTGCGCGTTCTCCTTCACCAGCTTGCGCGCACCCACCGCAATCGCCCATTCCTGCTCGGCGAACCGGATGCTTCCTGTCAGGATGGCCTGCAAGGGGTGAGCAACCGAGCAGACTGCGCTCTCGAACCACGCGGTCCGTCCGACTCTCCTCGCCGCGACCTGCCAGAGGTCAAGCGCCAGCGCCGCCGCCATCAGGGCGACAAGGAGCAGCAACGTACGGCTGCGCTCGCTGTCAAGGCGGGCAAGCATTCGCGCTCCCGGTTGCTGCGGCTCGCCCCGAGAAGTCACTTAGCATTGCCATCACCTTCGGCAGCGGCAGCCCGATCACATTCGTGTAGCATCCCCGAATCGCGCCGATCAAGGCCGCCCCACGCCCCTGAATGGCATAGGCCCCCGCCTTGTCCATCGGCTCGCCGGTCGCGACGTAGCGGTCTATGTCCGCCGCCGAGAGGCGCCGGAACTCCACCTCGGTCCGCTCGTATCGGACGAGGCGCCGTGCGCCTGCTACTCTGCGAAGTAGCGAAGCTTCTTCGCTACGAAGCACGAGCTCGACCAGGGCGACGCCGGTGTAGACGTGGTGCGTGCGGCCGCTGAGCTGACGCAGCATTCGCCTCGCCTCCGCCTCGTCCGCCGGCTTCCCCAGCACTTTCCCCGCGCACACCACTATGGTGTCAGCGGCGAGCACTATGCCCGGCTTCCTGCGCGCCACGTCGTAGGCTTTGGCGAGCGCCGCTTGCCGGACGAGGTCAGGATAGCGGTCGCGCCGTTTGCGGCGAACGTCGTCCTCCGTTCTGGGCCTGACGACCCGAAAGGGAATGCCGGCAGCTCGCAGGAGGGCTCGCCGGCGAGGGGAGCGTGAGGCAAGAATCAACATGCTAGACTTGGCCCAACCGGAGCGATCTGACCACCACCACCAGCCCGAGCAGCAGTGCCAGCACCAAGGCGGCGGTTCCCAATCCGACGTGTGCCGGATGTTGCCCCACCACCAAGAA